>JAHFBX010000260.1 GCA_023249815.1 Candidatus Eiseniibacteriota bacterium | reverse complement strand
CAGGGACGAGCTCGTCTACGCGGGACAATTCGACACCGACCTCGGTTATCCCATCCTCGGCAACGCGGCGCGCTCCGTGCACCAGGGTGTCGAATTCGCGGCCCGGGGTTCCCGGCGGCTCGCTTCGGGGATCGAGCTCGGCTTCGACGGCAATGCCACGCTCTCGGACAACCACTTCGTGGAGTTCCGCGAGAGCTATGGCCCGCTGCCCTCGGACCAGGTGATCTACGACGACAAGCCGCTCGGCTTCTTCCCGGCCACGATGGCGAACGCGGCCGCGCGCGTGTCGTGGCGCGCCGTGGGCGCCCGGCTCGAGGCGCAGCACGCGGGCCGCGTGTATGTGGACAACACCGGCACCGAGGCCAACAGCGTGGCGCCGCACACGGTGTGGAATGCGGCACTCTCCGCAACCCACCGGGCGCTCGGCACGCAGGTCACGGCCACGCTCCGCGCGTTGAACCTCACCGACCGACGCTACGCGACGACGGGCTACATGGACTACGACCGCCTCGGTGCACTCGTGCCGCACTTGATGCCCGCCGCGACGCGGGCCTGGATCGCGGAGGTGCGGGCCGACTGGTAGCGCTTTCGGCCCGAGGACTCCGCGAGTGTGGAGCTGTCAGGCCAGGCCTAAGCCCGGCTCTTGCCGCTGCCGAGCACGCTCTTCAGGCCCAGCGCAATCAGCGCCAGCGGCCACAACCGCCAGACGCTGCCGATCTGGAGGTAGCCCAGGTTCGACAGCAGCAGCGCGGTACCCACGGTGATGAACGTGATCGGCAGGAACGCGCCGCCCTGGTGCTCGACCAGCTGGAGTATGCCCGCGAGGATGAGCAGCGCCGGCCACCACTGCGCGAACGTCTGACCGAACGAGATGACGCCCATCTGGTCGGCGAGGAACAGCCCACCGAACACGATCAGCAGGATGCCCGAGAACGGTATCCGTGGTCCCGACGCCATGGCGCTCCTCCCGGGGGAAACATCGCGGCCCCGGGCGTTCGTCTGCCCGGGGCCGGCACTATACGACGCGCGAACGCGTCACTTCACTTCGATGGAGACCTTCAAGACGTTCAGCGGCTCGACCGGAGGGCCGTCGCCGGGATTGCCCGCGGCTTCGAGCGCCTTCACCGTGTCCAAGCCTTCCACGACCTGGCCGAAGATGGAGTAGTTGCCATCGAGGCTTGGATAGGCACGGAACATGATGAAGAACTGGCTGCCATCCGTGCCCGGGCCCGCGTTCGCGGTGGACAGCACGCCAGCCGCGTCGTGGCGGGCCTTGGGGCTGAACTCGCCGCCGAACTGGTAGCCGGGGCCGCCACGGCCATTGCCGAGCGGGTCCCCGCCCTGCGCCATGAAGCCCTTGATCACGCGATGGAGCTTGGTGCCGTCGAAGAAACCCATCCGCGCGAGGTAGATGAAGTTCGTCACGTGCATGGGCGCCACGTCGGGCTTGAACTTGATCAGCATCTCGCCCTTATTCGTCACCATGCGTGCGAAATAGGACTTCGTCGGGTCGAACTTGGCGACCGTGGGCAGCGCGAGCTTCGTCTTCCACGCCGCCTCTTTCTTGTTCACGGCGAGCTTCGCGATCTGCGCGTCGATCCCCTTGACCACGGCGTCAACACCGGCAGGCGCGGGCTTCGCCGGCGCGGGCTTCGCGGGCGCGGCCTTCGTTTCGGTCAGCGGGGCCGCCGTGGCGGGCTTGGCGACCTCGGTCGAGTCCGCGGCGTGCGTGGTGGTGGCGACCAACAGCGCACAAGCGCAAGCGAGGTTCACGACGGACGAATCACGGAGACGCATGCTTACTTCCTCCTCCATGTAGGGTTCGGGGATGGGCACGCCACGGGGCGTGAACCTTCACATGATGACCGCGCCCGCTCCGGGCGGTGTCAGGTAACGCTCAACTGGGGGGATGAGCCGGGGCGCCGGGGCCGGTCAGCTGGTCTGACCACCGAACAGCGAACGCCACCAGCGCCCGATCGGGCTCCCCGCGGCCGCCGGCTGCTGGAAGCGCAGCATGGCCACGGTGATGTTGTCCGGCCCGCCACGTTCGTTGGCGAGTTCGATGAGGTCGTTGCAGGCAACCTCGAGCGAGTCGCCCATCGCGAAGCCAGCGATCTCGTCGTCGCTCACCTGGCCGTGCAGCCCGTCCGAACACAACACGAGCGTGTCGCCCGCGCGCAGCGGCTCATCCACGTCCACCAGGTCCACGTCGATGTCGGGGCCCACGCCGACGCTGCGCGTGACCACGTTCCGGCGCGGGTCGTGTCGCGCCTCCTCGGCGGTCAGCTGGTTGCGTGCCACGAGTTGCGCCACCAGGGAGTGGTCCGTCGTGAGCTGCATGGCGCGGTGCGCGCGTACCAGGTAGGCGCGCGAATCGCCCACGTGCGCCACGAGCACGTGGTCGCCCTTCAAGGCCAGCGCCGTGCAGGTCGTGCCCATGCCGTTCAGGTCGGGACGCGTGCGCGAGAGCTCCCAGATCTCGCCGTTCGCCACCTCGACCGCGTGCGCGAGCGCCTGGGCTGCGTCGGTGGGAACCGTAGCCGCGAACTCACGTGCCACGGTGTCCACGGCCATGCGACTCGCCACTTCGCCCGCGTTCGATCCGCCCATGCCGTCGCACACGATCACGAGCGCGTCGGCCGGCCGTGGTCCGTCCCCGGGCGGGGCGTTCCACAGCATGAAGCTGTCCTCGTTACCGGTTCGCCGGCGCCCCACGTCGGTCGCGGCGGCCGTCGAGGTGAGCGTCTGAAGTGGGTTCAGGTCGGGCCCCTTGAGTCGCTGGCGGACGGTTCACGTCGGCCCCGGAGGGCGCGAGCATCGGAGCCCCACGGCCGACGCCGGGGCCGGAGGCTTGGAACGCGGCATTGTGCCGACCCGACCGAACACAATCAAGAGGACGGCTCGCAGCGGCTCGCCGCCGACCGGTAAGACCTCGGCCTCCGTTGCGTCTGCATGAGTGATCGTTCGGCGGCGCGACTCCCCCCCGCCCAGCAAACCGTTGCGAGCAAGCGGTCCCGCGAAGGGGTCCGACGACCGGCTCGGTCGAACGGTGGAACGGACCGGCCGGGAGGCTGGACCCGGGGGGAGTCGCGCTCGTTACGGACCGGCGGGTCAGTTAGCGGAGTCCCATCCTCACTCTCGGCGAACATGCGGCTTTGCAAATATTTGAGCAACTCGAGTTGGATTCGCGCAACAAATGTACTGAGTCCATCGTTAGACTGACGAGTAGTTTGAACGCAGTACCACCACCTTGGCAACAGGATAGGGCCATGACGCTCACCGAGCTGTCCCGCCGCGAGCGAAAGAAGGAACAGACCCGCCGCCGGATCTTCGAAGCCGCCATCTCGCTGTTCCGCGAGCAGGGCTTCGAGCCGACGACGGTGGACGACATCACCGAGAAGGCCGACGTCGGACGCGGCACGTTCTTCAACTACTTCCCGCGCAAGGAGTCCGTGCTCGCGTACCTCTCCGAGGAGCGCGTGGCGCTCGCCGAGGAGAACGCCGCGGCACTGCTCGAGGACAGGGTGCCCGCGCGCGAGAAGCTGCTCGACATCTACACGTTCGCCGCGTCGGCGTACACCGAAGATCGCGAGCTGTCGCGCTACGTGTTCAATGAGTGGATGCAGCGCGCGTTCCAGCCCGCGCAGGAGGCCGGAAAGCGCTGGCACGCGCTCGTCGTGGCCGTGCTCGAACAGGGCCAGACCTCGGGCGAGTTCCGCACCGACGTGTCGCCCGATGAGATGGAATCGCTGCTCTCGGCCGTGTACATCAGCACGCTCTATTACTGGCTGATGTGCCCGGTGGGCGTCGAGGCCACGGCGGACTTCCCACTCCTGGAGGGTCTGCGCTCGCGCATCGCGCTCGTCGTGGACGGCATCGGTGCGAAAGGGGGCCGCCCGTGAGACGCGCGCTGGCCGCACTCGCTGCCGCCCTGTTGCTCGCACCCGCCGTGCGCGCGGCCGAGCCCAGCTCCGGAACGCCCTCCCCCGCCGACACGCTGCGCCTGACGCTCGACCAGGCGGTGGCGAGGGCACTCGGCTCGGGCACCGACATGCAGGTGGCGCGTGCCGGCGTCGGCGTGGCCGAGGGTCGCGTCAGGGAAGCGCTCGCCGAGGCGCTGCCGCAGATCACCGGCAGCGCCAGCTACAACCGGAAACTCGACAGCATCTTCCGGGACGTGGCCTCGCAGGACACGTCGGGGCTCGCCTACATCTTCGCGAACAGCCCGTTCGGCGCGGTGCACGGCTATGCGCTGGACCTGACCGCGACCCAGCTCCTGTGGTCGAGCGGCCGAGTCGGCGCCGGGCTCGCCGCGGCGCGCGCCGTTCGTAGTGCGGTCACGAGCGATCGTGACCAGGTCGGCGCCGACGTCACGCTGGCGGTGCACGAGGCCTACTGGAACGTGCTCTACGCGCGTGAAGTCGCGCGCATCGCCGAGAGCTCGCTCGAGCAGGCACGCGCGCACCTCCACCAGGTCGAACTGTTCCGCAAACAGGGCGCGCGCTCCGAGTACGAGCTGTTGCAGGCGCAGGTGGACGCCGCGAACCAGGAACCGGCGGTGGTCGCGGCCCGGAGCACGGCCAAGCTGGCGCTGCTTGGCTTGAAGCGCCGCCTGAACCTGCCGTTGTCGCAGCCGGTGTCACTCGAGACCCCTCTCGAGTTCGAGGGCGATCGGCTGCCGGTCCCGTCCGAGACCCCGGTGGACGCCGCGGCGCGGCCGGCGCTGAAGAGCGCCGAGGCCATGGTGCAGGCGCGGCGCGCCGCTGTACGCGTGGAGCGGGCGGGGCGCTGGCCCGAGCTCAAGGCGACCGCGAGCGTGTCGCACCAGGCGTTCCCGGCCGACGGCACGCCGACGCGCGACCAGTTCCAGCACTCGATCGACGCCACGCTGAAGCTTGAATGGCCGCTGTTCCAAGGCTTTCGCACATTCGGCGGCGTGCAGCGCGCCACGAACGAGTT
>JAHFBX010000259.1 GCA_023249815.1 Candidatus Eiseniibacteriota bacterium | reverse complement strand
GCACCCACCGGAGGCCCGCCATGTCCGCAACCCCCATCGAACAGAACGCGCGCGTGAACGAGCTGGTGCGCCAGCTCGACGACGCGATGACGCCGCGCGATGACGCCGGCCGATGTCGGAGCGTCAAGCGCATCCTCGAACAGACGTTCGCCGCCGGCACGGAGTTCCTGGACGCGCGCTTCCTCGCACCCAACCCCGAGCGCTATGCGCGCCGCCTGGTCCACCGCGACCCGCAGAACCGCTACACCGTGCTCGCCATGGTCTGGAACGTGGGCCAGGGCACGCCGCTCCATGATCACGCCGGCATGTGGTGCGTCGAGTGCGTGTACCGCGGGCGCATCCGCGTCACGTCGTTCACCTGCCACGGCGGCGACCCCGAGCGCGACATCGTCCAGTTCCAGCAGGAGACGGTCATCCACGCCGGTGTCGGCGAGGCCGGCGCGCTGATCCCGCCGTTCGAGTACCACGTGCTCGAGAACGCCGGCGAGACGCCCGCGATCACGTTGCACGTCTACGGCGGCGAGATGGACCACTGCCACATCTTCGAGCCGCTCGAGAACGGCTGGGTGCGGCGCTTCCGCGAGCTCTCCTACACGGCGTGACGGCCGTTCGCGACGTCGTTCCCGGGCTGTTGTGGAGCGCGCTGCTCGCCACCGCGGCGTTGCTGCTGGCCGAGCAGCCGTTCATCAAGGATTCGCTGCACCTCTCGGCGCTGTTGCTCGTGATCCTGCTCGGCATGGCGCTCCGCACGGTGATGGCGCTGCCAACGTGGGCCCAGCCCGGCGTGCACGTCGCGCAGCGGCCGATCCTGCGCTGGGCGGTGGCCGGGTTGGGATTCCGGCTGTCCTTGGGCGAGATCGCGCGCATCGGCGGCCCGGCGCTCGTGGTGGTGGTGACCAGCACCCTCGCGGCACTCCTGTTCGGGGTGTGGGCGGGCCGGCGGCTCGGCCTCAGCGACAAGCTGGCGACGCTGCTCTCCGTGGGCGGCGGCATCTGCGGCGCCTCGGCGGTGGTGGCGGCCGACAGCGTCGTGCACGCCGAGAAACGTGATTCGGCGCTGGTGCTCGGCATCATCACGCTGCTCGGCACGGTCGGCATCGTGGCGTACCCGTGGATCGGCCGCGCCGTCGGCATGGGCGACTTCCTCTACGGCGTGTGGGACGGCGCCAGCCTGCACGAGATGGCGCAGGTGGTGGCCGCGGGCTCGGGGTTCAGCCGCGAGGCCACCGACGTCGCGACCGTGGTGAAGCTCGTGCGCATCACGCTCTTGGCACCCGTCGTGTTCTACCTGGCGTGGCGCGCGCAGGCGGCGCGAGCTCGCGTGGCCGACGTGGCCGCCGGCGTCACGGGCTCGCCGCAAGTGTCGCTCGTGCCGTGGTTCCTCGTGCTGTTCGTGGTGTTCGCTGCCGTGAACAGCACGGGCTGGCTCGACCCGGCGCTCGTCAAGCAGATCCAGCGCGCCGACCTGTGGCTCCTCTGCCTCGGGATGGCGGGCGTCGGGCTCCAGACGAGCTTTGCCGACCTGGGCCGCGCGGGGTGGGCGCCCATCGCCGCCGGGGCCACGCAGTGGTTGGCGCTGGCGCTGCTCTCGTACGCGCTCGCGTTCGTGCTGCTCCGGTAGCGACGGCCCGCGCCACCGCCTCGAGCACGGGGCGAGCGGAGCCCGCGACTTCAGGCCGCGCGCGTATCGCTCGCGCTCTCCGCGCCGCCCTCCTCGACGTTGCAGCGCAGCGCATCGAAGCACTCCGGGCAGAAGCCCGCGGCGCCCTCGTCCTCCATGATCGCGAGCACCTGGTCGGGCTCCAACGCGTGCCGGTAGGGACGCGCCGTGGACAATGCGTCGAACACGTCGGCCACCGCCAGCACACGCGACAGCTCGGGGAGCTGGTCGGCGGCGATGCCGCGGCAATAGCCGCTGCCGTCCATGCGTTCGTGGTGCGCGGCGCTCGCGAACGCCAACCACTCGAACCCCTGCACGTGCTCGAGGATGCGCTCGGTGTAGAGCGCGTGGAGCCGCATGATCTCCCACTCGGCGGCATCCAGCGGTCCGGGCTTGTCCAGGATGCGATTCGGCACCGAGAGCTTGCCCAGGTCGTGGAGCAATGCGGCCGAGCGCGTCTCCTCCACCAGCTCGCGATTCCAGCCGAGCGTGCGCGCCACGCCCACCGACAGCTCGGCCACGCGCTGGGAGTGCGCCCCGGTGTAGGGGGACTTGGCGTCCACGATGTCGGCGAACACGTGCGCGACGCGCTGCAGCGTCGCCGAGCCCGCGAGCAATGCCGCGTGCCCGGGTTCGGCCGCCGACACGTCCGCACGGAGCTCGTGCGTGCCGCGTGTGGCCCAGTGCGCGAGCTTGGGCTCGAGCCCACGGCAGGCCTCGACCACGGTGGGATCGAACCAGCGCCCCGAGCGGCGGCGAACCCGTGCGAGCCCGGCGGCAGGGCCGTTCTCGGACGCGAACACCTCGAGGATCTGCGCCAGGCCGAGCACGCGTGCCACGATGGGGATCTGGTCGCCCTTCAACCCCGCCGGGTGGCCATGGCCATCCCAGTGCTCCTCCAGCGCGCGCACCGCCTCGGCCGCTCCCGAGCCGAAACCCAGTTGCAGCACGATCTCGGCGCCGCGATCGCAGCGCACGCGCACCAGCTTCGACGCCACGCCGCTCCCGAGCTGTGCCAGCGTCGCCATGCGGCGCACGCGCTCGCCCCACGACGCGCCGGGTGCTGCGTGGCGCAGCGCGAACAGCACCGCGGACAGCTCGTTGGACCAGTCCGTCACCATGCGCGCGCGCTTGGCCGCGATCTCGTCGCCACC
Organism: Candidatus Eiseniibacteriota bacterium; assembly: GCA_023249815.1. GTDB lineage: Bacteria > Eisenbacteria > RBG-16-71-46 > RBG-16-71-46 > RBG-16-71-46 > JAIOPA01. The sequence goes on along the minus strand of JAHFBX010000259.1, from coordinate 2,153 downwards.
GAACATCTCGTACACCGCGGCGGCATTGCTCGAGCACCCCGTGTCCTTGAGGAGCGCCGCGTAGTAGAGGTCCCGCCGCACCTGGAGCGGTAGGTCGAGGCGCTCGGCCACGTCCATGCAGATCAAGCAGGTGCGCAGCGAGTGCCCCATCGGCTGGCCTTCGGTGAGGTCCAGCGCGAACGACAGCGCGGCGAGCACGTCCGTCAAAGGGACGACTTTCGGTGGCGGGATACGCGCGGGAGGTCGGTTCACTCCGTCATTATCGGAACCCGCGGCGCGGCGCTTGAGCGCGGGCGGGTCGCCCGAGGCGCCGCCAGGGGCCGCGGGGCCCCACCGGCAATGCCAGAAACCCGCGGCCCGCGCATCACGGCACTGGCACGGTTCGCGGCTCACGCGATACCATCCCTCCGGCAACCCGCCCACCCCTGCCCCCGGCTCGGAGCCAGCGACCGCCCCAAAGGCGCCCGCGGCCGCCGACATGCCGGTCGGCCCGTATCCCAGCTGAGGAGTCACAATGGCCCCCGAGCCGCTCCGGACGCCGGCCTCGCGCCTGCTGTTCGCCCTGTTCCTAGCCATTCTCGTGGCCAGCCCCGCCCATGCGCTGCGCGTCGTCAACTACAACATCTTGAACTACCCGGGCACCACCGGGCCGGCGCGCGATCCTCTCTACCGCACGATCCTGGCGCCGCTCTCGCCCGACATCGTGGTGGCCGAGGAGATGCAGTCCGACGCCGGCTGCACCGAGTTCCTCGCCAGCCTCAATACCATGGAGCCCGGCCAGTGGTCGCGGGCCGTGTTCTTCAACGGGAACGACACCGACGCGGGGCTGTTCTTCAAGTCCTCCAAGCTGCAGCTGATCGGCCAGGGCGCGTTCTACCCGAACGCCGCGAACCTGCTCCGCTACGTGCACTACTACCGGCTGATGCCGGTGGGCTACACGTCACCGGCCGCCGAGATCCGCGTCTACGCGCTACACTTGAAGGCGTCGCTGGGCTTCGAGGCGCAGCGGCTCGCCGAGGCCACCGGCCTGCGCGACACGCTGAACCAGATTCTCCCCGGCACGCACGCGCTCGTGATGGGCGACTACAACTTCTACACGGGCTCCGAGCCCGGACTGTTGAAGCTCCTGGAATCGCAGGTCAACAACACCGGGCGCCTGTACGACCCGCTCGGACTGCAGAATGTCGCGTGGCAGGACAACATCGACATGCAGTTGGCCTGGACGCAATCCCCCTGCAAGACCTCGGATGTCGGCTGCGCCCCCGGTGCTGCAACCGGCGGCATGGACGACCGCTTCGACTTGATCCTGCCCACGCTCAACTGGAACGACGGCGCGGGCCTCGAGCTCGTACCCGGGGGCTACATCTCAGTGGGGAACGACGGCCTCCACCACAACAACAGCATCCAGGACCCGCCCACCATCCCCGAGGGGGCCGCCTACGCCTCGGCGCTGCACTCGGCGAGCGACCATCTTCCCGTCCGCGTGGACCTCCGACTGCCGGCGCTCCTCTCGGTGCCGGGCGCGCCGATCGCGTTCGGCACGGTGATCGTGGGCGCCACGGCTGCCACGACGCTGTCCGTGACCAATGCCGCGCCGGATCCCGGCGAGGCGCTGTCCTACAGCTACACGGCGCCAGCCGGCTTCAGCGCGCCGGCTGGACCGCAGTCCGCGGCGGCGGGCCTCACGAACGTGGACGCCATCGCGCTCGACACCGCCACGCCCGGCAGCAAGTCAGGTTCCCTCGCGTTGAGCAGCAACTCCGTCGAGGGCGCGGTGCCCGGCATCGCGCTCTCGGGCACCGTGCTGCGACACGCCGAGGCGTCGCTGGATTCGCTCGTCGCGGCGACCAGCGGCACGCTCGACCTCGGCACGCATGCGTCGGGTGCGTTCACGCCGCTCGAGGTACGCGTGCACAACCGCGGCTTCGACACGATTCAGGCGCGGCTCGCGCTCGCCAGCGCCGTCATCACCGGCGGCGACGGACACTTCTCGGTGCAGGGCGGCTCGCCGCAGCTCCTCGGTCCCACGGGCGCTACGTTCGCGGTCTCGTTCAACGCTGCGGGCGCGACGAGTGATTCGACGTACACCGCCACGCTCACGTTCACGAGTGCCGACGAGGCGCTGCCCGGCGCGCTACCCGCCGAGGCACTCG
>JAHFBX010000258.1 GCA_023249815.1 Candidatus Eiseniibacteriota bacterium | reverse complement strand
TTGTCTAGCGCCGTGAGCGCGTTGCTGAGCAGATTCTCGAGCACCCACTCGAGCAGCTCGCGGTTCAGGTTGATTGGCGGCACCTCCTCGTAGCGCTCGCGGATCTCCACGACGCCGTGCGCCTGTGGTGCGCGCCGGCGCACGTACTGCACGGCCTCGCACACGACCGGCCCGACGTCCTGGAGCACGAGCTGCGGCGCCGAGCCGACGTGGCTGAACCGCTGCGCCACCTTGGAGAGCCGGTCGATGTCGCCCTCCATGTCCGCGAGCGTCTCGTCCAGCTCGGCGCGACTCAGCAGCACCTCGTGGCTCCCCGCGGGCGCCGATTCGGCCTGTGCTCGCAGTAGCTCCACCCAGCCCATGAGGCTCGAGAGCGGCGTGCCGAGCTGGTGCGCCGTCTCCTTCGCCATGCCCACCCAGATGACTCGCTTCTCGGCCTGCCGGATGCCGGCCAGACCCGAGAGCCCGAGCAGGAGCAGGAGACCGGTGCCGACCACGGCGATGAGTGGCATCCAGCGCAACTGCTCGAGCACGGGAGGATTGCCGAAGTGGAGGTGCCCCATCACCGGCGAGACCGGCGATTGTCGCAGGGGGATCGGCTCGTGAAGGCGGTCGAGCACGGGGATCTCGGCCTTCACGCGGTCCACGCGCGCCGCGATGACCGGTGAGATGGGCATTCCGAACGCGAGGCTGTCGAGCGAGGCGGAGGGCACGAGGTCGCTCTTCACCGGGATGCGGCTCCACGCGCGCGGCGTACCGGTCGTGTCCGTGATGACGATCGGGAAGCTGATGCCGCGCTGCATCGCGCCGAGTACGCGCTGGAGCTGCGGATTGATGGTGGAGGGCAGCGTGGCCTGCGCCGCCACCCGCGCGAGCAACTCCGAGGTAGTGGACACTTCGTTCGTCAGCCGGCCCACGGCGTTCTGCGTGAACAGGAACACCGCCACCACGAGCAGCCCGCCGCCCGCGAACAGCGCCATCTTGAGCAGCTGCTTGCCTCGCGATGAGGAAGCACCCACGTCGACGCGCTTCAGGACCACACGGCCCTCCCGTCACCGCGCATGGCTGGCGCGGCGCGCACCGCCCGGCGTGATCAGGCGCCGGCTCTCAGCACCTCGAGGCCACCCAACCAGGGCCGCAGGGCTTTCGGGATCACCACCGATCCGTCCGCCTGTTGGTGATTCTCGAGCAATGTCGCGAACGTGCGCGGCAGCGCCACGCCCGACGCGTTGAGCGTATGCGGATGCTCCACCTTGGCGCCGGCTTCGCGTCGGAATCGCATGCCCATGCGGCGCGCCTGGAAATCCTCGAAGTTCGAGCACGAGCTGCATTCGAGCCACGCCTGCTGCCCCGGCGACCATACCTCGAAGTCGTAGCACTTGGCCGCGGCGAAACTCAAGTCACCGCTGCACAGGAGCAGCACGCGATAAGGCAGCTCCAATGCTTCGAAGATGTCCGCGACATCGCGCGCCAGCTTCTCGTGCTCGTCGTAACTCGTTTCGGGCGGCACGAACTTGACCAGCTCGACCTTGTCGAACTGGTGCACGCGCACCATGCCGCGCGTGTCGCGGCCCGCGGCGCCGGCCTCGCGACGGTACGACGCACAGCAGGCGGTGAGGTAGCGCGGCAGCGTGCCCGGCTCGAGGATCTCGTCACGATGGATGTTCGTCACCGGCACTTCGGCGGTGGGGTTCAGGAACAGGTCGTCCTCACCGATGTGATACATGTCGCCTTCGAGCTTCGGGAGCTGACCGGTGCCGTAGAGCGCGGCGCGCCGAACCAGATGCGGCGGAGACACCTCGGTGTAGCCGTGGTGCTGGACGTGGAAGTCGAGCATGAAGTTGATGAGCGCGCGCTCGAGACGGGCGCCCATGCCGGTGAAGAGCAGGAAGCCCGAACCGGAGATCTTCGCCGCACGGTCGAAGTCGAGGAGCCTTAGGTTCGTCGCCAGCTCCCAATGCGGCTTGGGATCGAAGTCGAACTTCCGCACGGTGCCCCACGTGCGCACGGTCTGGTTCTGGCTCGCGTCGGCGCCCGGCGGCACCGACGGGTGCGGCAGGTTCGGGATCCACGCCGCGAGGTTCAACGACTCCTCCTCGAGCTGTCGCAGCTCCTGGTCCAAGCTCTTCACGCGGTCGCCCAGCTCTCGCATCTCGGCGATCCGGCCCGCGGCGTCGGCGCCCGACTTCTTGAGTTGGGCGATGTCCTCGCTCGCGGCGTTCCGCTTGGCCTTGAGCTGCTCGCTCTCGTGCAGGAGCGCCAACCGGCGCTCCTCGATCTGGTAGAAGCGGGACAGGTCGAGCTGCACGCCCTTCAGGGCGACACCGGCTTCGACCTTGTCGCGGTGTTGTCGCAGGAACTTGAGATCGTGCATGGGATTCCAGGCGGCGTTCGAGTGTGCGCCGCGGCGCGGCGCGATTCGGGCGACATGAAACGCGAATCGTCGCGCTCGCGCAACCTCAAGGGTGGCGTGTCCGCCGGTAGCGCACTTCGCGCGGCATGCTCTCGTGGTCGATCTCGCCGCGCGAGAGCTCGCGTGACCGCGCGTACGCGACGCGCGCCTCGTCGTCGCGGCCGAGCTTCGAGAGCGCCATACCCAATCCGTAGAACGCGGCCGGATCCTCCGGGTTCACGACGGCCGCCGCAGCGAATCGTTTGGCAGCGGCAGTGAAATCCGCATTGCGATAGGCGGCGCTGCCCGAGTCGATGAGCGTTTGCACGCGGAGCTGCCGCGCCTCCGCCGTCTCCTCGGCGGCCGGCTTGGGCGCACTGCACGCGGCAAGCACGAGCACGACACCGGCAACCGCCACGGCCAGCCCCGCGCGAACGTTCACGGCCGCACCGCCCTCGGCCGCACCGCCTCCTCGTGCCGTCGTTCGCCCTCCTCGGCCGAGGCGGTGCTCACGCCGAGGTCGCGCAGTCGGCCGTCGAGCAGGCGATAGATCCAGCCGTGCACCGTGACGTCCTGGTGCCGCGCCCACGCGTCGCGCATCACCGTGGTCTGTGCGACGTGCAGCACCTGCTCGATCACGTTCAGCTCGCACAGCCGGTCCCAGCGCGCCTGATCGCCCTGGACTTCCGCGAGCGCGGTCGCATGGGTGTCGCGCACGTCGGCGACGTGGCGGAGCCAGTTGTCGATGAGGCCCAACTGCTGGCCGTCCAGCACCGCCTTCACGCCAGTGCATCCATAGTGCCCGCACACGATGATGTGACGCACCCGCAGCACGTCCACCGCGAATTGCATCGCCGACAGGCAGTTGAGATCGGTGTGCACCACGACGTTCGCGACGTTCCGGTGCACGAACACCTCGCCCGGCTGGTGCCCGGTGATCTGATTCGCGGGCACGCGGCTGTCGGAGCAGCCGATCCACAGGATGCGCGGGGTCTGGATCGCGGCGAGGCGTTCGAAGAAGCCAGGGTCCTGGGCGTGCATGGCGTCCGCCCATCGCCGATTGCTCTCGAGCACCTCGCGCAGGTCCGCCATGACGCTTCCCCCCGGATGCGATCCGGCCCGCCGCGCGTCGCCACCCGACACCTCAAGCGATGCGTGGGGTGGCTCCGCCGCGAGCGGGCCGTGCTTGGTTCAGGCCTTCGCGGCGGTCGTGGCCTTGGCCCGCTGCTTCGCGCGCGTGGCCCGGGCCTTGATCTTCCGCTCGGTGACCTTGCGCGGACGTGCGCGCTTCACGGCCTTCTTGGCCGAACCGGTCGCGGTCGCCTTCTTGGTCGACTTGCTCGGACGCGCGGCGACGATGCCGGCGCGGCGGAACAGCGACGCCGCCTGCGTGGACGGCTGCGCGCCCTGGGCGATCCAGCCCTTGACCTTCGACTCGTCCATCTTCACGGCGAACGGCTTCGCCATGGGGTCGTAGTAGCCCAGGATCTCGACGAAGCGACCGTCGCGCTGGCGGCGCGAGTCCGCCACCACGATCCGGTAGAAGGGCCGCTTCTTCGCGCCGGCCCGCATCATGCGAATGACCACAGCCATGCTCAGGGTTCTCCTTGTGGGTTCCGGGGCCGCGGGGCGACCCCTCGGTTTCGCGGCATCTTAGCCGAATTCGCCCCGGCTAGCGCATCCGGCCGCGCAGGGCCGCGAGGCCGCGCGGGCCCTGCTTGAGCGCCTTCATCATCACCTTCGCCTGCTCGAAATCCTTGAGCAGGCGATTCACCTCGGGCACCGAGGTGCCGCTGCCCGCCGCGATCCGTCGCCGACGACTGCCGTCGAGGATGCGAGGCAGCCGGCGCTCCTTGGGCGTCATGCTCAACAGGATCGCCTCGTAGTGCCTGACCTTGTCCTGCTGCGGGCCCAGCTGCTCGATGGCCTGCTTGGGTATGCCGGGGAGCATCTTCATGACGTCCTCGAGCGGGCCGATCTTGCGCACGCTGCGCATCTGCTCGAGGAAGTCCTCGAGCGTGAACTCCGACTTTCGCATGCGTGCCGCAAGCCGCTCGGCGTCGGCGGTGGACACCGCCTGCTGCGCCCTCTCGACGAGCCCCACGACGTCACCCATGCCGAGGATGCGTCCGGCCAGGCGCTCGGCGCTGAACACCTCGAGTCCGTCCAGCTTCTCCCCCACACCGAGGAACAGGATGGGCTTGCCCGTGACCTGGCGGAGTGCCAGCGCCGCGCCGCCGCGCGCGTCGCCGTCCATCTTGGAGAGCACGAGGCCGTCCACGCCGATGCGCTCGGCGAACACCTGCCCGACGCGCACGGACTCCTGGCCGATCATGCCGTCCACGACGAGATAGACTTGGTGCGCTCGCACCGTGCGCTTGAGTTCTTCCAGCTCCGCCATGAGCGCGTCGTCCACGTGCAGCCGGCCCGCGGTGTCGAGGACGAGGAAGTCGAACCCGCGCACGCGCGCCTGCTCGAGCGCGCCGGCCGCGATGTCCCGCGGCGACGTTTCCTCGGGCGCACGCCAGAAGCCGGCGCCAGCGGTCCCGGCCACGCGCTCCAACTGATCGATCGCCGCGG
>JAHFBX010000257.1 GCA_023249815.1 Candidatus Eiseniibacteriota bacterium | reverse complement strand
CGCCGCGCGCATCGCGCCCTCGCCCTGGCGCGCGCGGCCTCGCTGGCGCGCGCTCGCGCGACTCGATCGCGCCGTGTCGCTGCGCGCCGGTGCTCCGCGCGCGCGACTCGCGTTCGCGCTTGGGTTCCTCACGTTGAGCGTCGCCGCGTGGTTCGTGGGTCGCGAGCCGCTCGAGCAGCGCGCTCAGGCGTTCGCCGCATTCACGCTCGCCTGTGCGGGGCTCGGTGCCTGGGCCGCGTGGCGCGCTGCGGGCGACCCACCCTCCACCCTCCGCGCGCTTCCGCTCTCGCTCGCCGACGCGTGGCGCGCCCGCGCCGTGCCGCTCGGCGTTGCGCTCGGCGCGGTGCTGCTGCTGCACGCGTCGATCCCCGCCCAGGTGCCGGTGTTCGCACGCTTGGGGTTGGCGCTCACCTGGACGCTCCCCGCGCTGCTCATCACGCTCCTCGGCCTCCACCTGGGCCTGTCGCTCTCGGGGAGCCCCGGCGTCTCGGAGAACCTGTTCTATGGCTGGCTCGTCGCCGGCGTCATCGCGAGCCTGGCGATCCCGCTCCTCGGCTGGTGCGTGCTGATCGTGGCGTTCATCCAGGCCACGCGCCGGCTTCCGCGGTGGAACACGCCAGAGGTGGCGTGATGCTCGAGATCTCGGGTCTCGGGCGTCGCTACGGAACGCGTGTCGCGCTGGACGGCGTCTCGTTCGTCGTGCGCGGCGGCGAGATCGTGGGCCTCTTGGGCGCCAACGGCGCGGGCAAGAGCACGCTGCTCCGCACCGTCTCGGGGCTCCAGCCGCCGGACACGGGCCACGCCCGCGTGGCCGGTCACGACGTGTGGACGGACGCACTCGCCGCGAAGCGCGCCCTGGGCTACGCCGCGGAGGAGCCGACGTTTCACGAGGAGCTCTCGGCACGTGAGTACCTGGCGTTCGTGGCGGCGGTGCGCGAGCGGGATCCTGCCGTGGCGCACGTGCGCGCCGAGACCCTCGCCCGGAGCCTCGATCTCGCCGCTCGACTCGACGAGCCGGTACGTGGATTCTCGCACGGCATGCGAAAGAAACTCTCGTTCCTGGCCGCCGTGCTGCACGAGCCGGCCGTGCTGCTCTGCGACGAGTCGCTCGAGGGCTTCGACGCGCCCTCGGCGCTGGCGGCCAAAGCCGAACTCCGTCGGCTCGCGGGCGCGGGATCCGCGATCCTGTTCTCGAGCCATGTCACCGAGACCGTGGAGCGGTTGTGCGACCGCGTCGTGCTGCTGCACGAAGGCCGGGTCGCGCGGCAGTTGGCGCGCGCGGAGTGGGGCGCGGGCGACGACCAGCACTCACCGCTCGAGCGGCTGTTCCTCGAGGTGCTTGGAGAACCGCTGGTGGAGACGAAGCGATGAGCCGCCGGGCGCTCACCCTGGCCGCGATGGTGCTGATCCTGTGCGCGTCATTCGCGCTGCCTCCGCACGGCGCGCGTGCCGCGGGCATCCCTCCCCCGCCGGGCCTGCTGGCGATGTGGGAGGGCAAGGACGGCGCCTCGGTGCGCGCGGCGCTCCGGCGCTACGCGTCTGAAGGAGAGACGAACGGCGCTTCAGCCGCCAAGCGACTCGAGGGCGGTGAGGCGGCGTGGTGGCTGGGGGTCCAGGACGCGCGCGCGGGACGCGCGGACAGCGCGCTCTTCCAGTGGCGCCGCGCCATGCGGTTGCGCGGTGACTTCGACGAAGGATTCGCGTTGATCGACGCGCTGTTCCGGCGCGGCCGGCCCGCTGACGTGGCCGAGGCGTACGGTGTCGCCGCGGTGCTCGCCGAGCAGTCGGCGCTCGAAATGCCGCGACGCGCGCCCGAGGCGCACGCGCGGCTGGCCTGGGCTCTCCACCTGCGCGGACGCTCCGACAGCGCGCTGGTTGAGATCCACCGCTGGGGCGAGGCGCTCCATTCGCGGCCGATGTGGACACGCCGGTTCGCGACGATCGAGTTGGCCGCCGGCGAGCCCGCCGCCGCCTGGCGCTGGCTCGCCACGCTGTCTGCGCGCACGCGGCAGCGAGACGCCGGCGTCGAGTCTCTGCTCGTGCGCGCGCAGCATGTGCTCGGCTATTCGGACGAGCGCCGCAAGGCCGCGGTGGACCTGGTCGGTGAACGCATCGCGACGGACGAGCAGAGACTCGCGGCGTCACTCGGCGGTCGGTTCGAGACCGCGCGCGCCAAGGACGGCTTTCCGCTCCGCTGGCTCGCGGTGCCAGCCGCGGCCGGCACGCCCAAGCACCCGCCGCTCCTTTACGTGCTGCCCCCGCTCGACACGCTGGCGTCGGTGGACACGCTTGCGGCCTCGCTCGCGGCCGCGGGGTACCCCGTGGTGATGATGGCGCCGCGCGGGTCGCACGGCGCGCTCGGGACCGGCGCGTCGGGACCGGAGGCCTGGTTCGGGCGCGAGGGCCAGTTCCACGCGCGCGTGGCCGTGGATGCGGCGCAGTTGATGGACCTGCTCGGCCGCCGCGGCGTAGCGCCCGGGGGCGTGTGGCTCGTGGGGACGCCGGGCGAGCTGGCGCCCGTGGCGCTGGAGCTGGCGCGCACGCGGGGTGCTCGTTCGCAGGGCGGGCCCGGCATCCCGGCGCTGCTGCTCGTGGCGCCGCGGCTGCCGGTCGTGGAGGTGGCGGAGTTCCGTTCGCGGCTCGGCACGGTCGGAACGCGCACGTTCATCCAGGTCTCGCCCGAGGAGCCCGACGCGCTCGCGACCGCCGACCTGATCGCGCGCGCGACGCGCCCCGGCCAGGTGCGCGTGGCCGACTCGGGGCTCGCCGGCCGCGGCACCGCGATCTTCCGGGGGGAGCCCAAGATCGTGCAGCGGTTTCTCGCCTGGCTCGCGGAGAAGCCCGCGGCGCACTGAGCGGGGTGCAGCTCCCAAGGATTCCGGCGGCATTCGCCACTTGACAAGCGTGTTAGAAACACATATAGTCCAGCACATGAAAACAGCCCGCTCCGCCCCCGACCGCCCGGCACTCGCCGAATCCGCCCTGGTGGCGCTGATGGGCGCCGCGGGCACGCTCGTGCGCGATCTGGAAACCGCCTGCCAGGCGCATGGCATCACGCACGACCAGTACAACGTGCTGCGCATCCTGCGTGGTGCCCAACCCGACGGGCATCCGCGCGGCGAGATCGCGTCGCGCCTGCTGAGCCGCGCGCCCGACGTGACGCGCATGCTAGACCGCCTGGTCAAGCGCGGGCTCGTGGCACGGGCTTGGCACCCCACGAATCGCCGGCTCTCGATGGCCAGCATCACTCGACCGGGCCTCGCGCTCCTGCGCGACGTGGATCGCGCGATCGAACACGAACACGCCAAGCACAGCGTGCGGCTCTCCCCCGCGGAGCTCGTGTCACTCGATCGCCTGTGCGCAAAGGTTGGACCTTGATCCCGCGCGTTCTGCGCGCGACCACGCGTGTTGTAAACACACATGGTGCTAACTGCCATCCCAATCCCGGAGGTGCCTCGTGATTCGCCGGAATCTCGCCCTCGCCGTCTCGTTCTCTGGCCTCTCCGCGCTCGCCCTCGTACTCGCACCACTTCGCCACACGAGTGCCTCTCCTCCGCTCGACCCCGCCTCGCGCGCCGCGCTGGCCGCGCTCGAGCATGATCCTGCGCGTGCCGGCGCTCAGGTCTACGAAGGTGCGGTCTCGCCGCTCGATCCGCGCGACACCACCGTCGTCTATCGCTACGACCGCCGCGTGCACGCGCACGGTGTGGTGCGCATCTCGAGCCACATCACGCACGCCCGGTCGGGCGCGGTTGTCGTGCTCCAGCGGGCGCGGCACGATGATCACTACCGGCTGCAGAGTGCCGAGATGATCCAGGCGCAGGCGGGTACCACGAGCGCCGTGACCGTGACTGGAGACCGCGCCCGCTTCACGCTCGAGCGGGCAGGACGCACCACCGTCGCCCTGGAGACGATTCGCGATCCCCTCGTCGCGGGCCCCACGATCTTCGGCTACATCCTCACGCACTGGCAGGACCTGGCCGCGGGGCGCGTGCTTCCGGTCCGCTTCGCCGTGCTCGAGCGCAGCCAGTCAATCGGCTTCACCCTGGCCAGGGCTCCTGCGGCGCCCGGGCGCACCGTCGTTCGCATGACCCCCAGCAACCCGATCCTGCGCCTGTTCGTGGCGACCACCTCGTTCGAGTTCGAGACCGATTCGCGCCGCATTCTCGGCTACGCCGGCCGCGTGCCGACGCTCGAGCGCGTCGGCGGAGGATGGCGGGCGATGGACGCCCGTGTGCGCTACGCGTTCACGACGCCATCGTTTCGCTAGCCACCGGCTCTGGGCGCGACTCCACGAGCAGCACGGCCGCCAGGATGAGGCCCGCGCCGAGCCACCAGCGCGGCACGAATCGCTCGCCACCCAGCGTGAGCGCGACGAGCAGCGCGAACACCGGCTCCAGCGCGGACAGGAGCCCGATGCGCCCCGGCGAGAGCGCGCGCTGAGCGAGCACCTGCAGCAGTTGCGCGAGACAGCTGCCCGCCAGCGCGAGGTACGCGAAGCGCCACAGGTCCGCGCCATGGAGCGCGCGCAACAGCGCGCCCGGGGGCCCGGCGAACGGCAGTAGCACCGCCGCCATCACGAACGATTGCACGCAGACGAGCGCGACCGGGTCGGCGGCGTGGACGAAGCGGGACACGGCGACGATCTGGAGAGCGAACAGCGCGGCGCCGGCGAGCGTCAGCACCTCGCCGCGCCCGAGTTCGAGCCCGGAGTGGAGCGACAGCAGCGCCGAGCCGGCGAGCGCGATGGTCAGCCCCACGGCGAGCCGAGCACCCGGTCGCTCGCGGAGCAGCGCCCACGCCCAGAATGCGGTGAGCAGGATGCCGGCGCACGTCAGGAACGCGGAACTGCCCGCGCTGGTCCAGCGCAGGCCCTCGGCCTGAAGCGTGAAGCCACCCGCGAGCAGCACGCCGGAGAGCGCGCCACCCACGAGATCCGCGCGCAGCAGCCGCGGCCGCCTCGCCAGCAACACGAGCGCCAGTAC
>JAHFBX010000256.1 GCA_023249815.1 Candidatus Eiseniibacteriota bacterium | reverse complement strand
CCGTCGTCGCTCCACAGCCACGGCAGCCACGCGCGCGTAAGCTCTCGCGCCGAGCCCGTCGCGACGCCGAAACCCTGCACGCCCGGGAGCCGATGGAGCTTGGCGGCGGCCGTACGCAGTTCATCCCAAGTGGCGGGAGCGCGAGAGCTGTCCAAGCCCGCGCGCGCGAACAAGCGCCGTTCGTAGACCAACACCGGTGCCCGCAGCGTCCAAGGCAGACCGTAGATGGCGTCCCCCACCATGCAGAGATCCCAGCCTCGCAGCGTCGTGCGCAGGTCGGCCACACCCGCGCTCCAGTCCGAGAGCGAGCTGCCCGCGAGCCAGTCGGGCATCCGGGCGCCCGTCAGCTGGCAGAGGTCGGGCAGCCGGCCGGTGCGGAGTGCCAGCGAGAGGCTGTCGTCGGCCGCGTCCCACGGCACGGCGTGGAGCCGCACGCGAACGCCCGGGTTCTCGGCCTCGAAGCGTTGGACGATCGGCGCAACCGCCTCGACCGGCCAGCTCACCCAGAACTCGACGGGCGGCCGCTCCGCTGATTTCCTCGGCGTGCACGAGACGAGCGCGCACGCGGCCACCAGGCACGCCACCGCCCACGCGAACCGCGGCCGAGTGAGTCTCACGAGCCGCCGCTCTCCGGCACGGCCTCCCCCAGCGCGCCGCGCACGAAACCATCGCTCGCGGCGAGCCGGCGCTCGGCCTCGGCGCGCGAACAGCCGAGCTTCACCATGACGATGGCGACCTTGACGCTCTTGCCCGCGCCCTCGATGGCGCGGTCCGCGGTGGCATAGTCACAGCCTGTAACCGTCATGACCGTCCGGCGGCCGCGCTCGACCAGTTTCTGACTGTTCGCCATCAGGTCCACCATCATGTTCTCGTACGCCTTGCCGATGCGAACGAACGAGGCGGTCGAGAGCATGTTGCAGACCAGCTTCTGCGCCGTGCCCGCCTTCATGCGCGTGCTGCCCATCAACACCTCGGGGCCCACGACCGGGCAGATCGCCACGTCCACCTCGAGCGTGAACTCCTCGCGCGGCGTACACGTCACGTACACGGTGCGAGCGCCGAGCGAGCGCGCCCTCGCGATGGCGCTCACGACGTAAGGCGTGCGCCGGCTCGCGGCAAGTCCCACGACCGTGTCCTCGGGGCCCACCTCGAGGTCGTCCATGGCGTGCGCACCCTGGTCGGCGCGGTCCTCGGCGCCCTCGACGGCGCGCACCACCGCGGTGTATCCGCCAGCGATCACCCCCACGACCATGTCGGGGTCGGAGCCGAACGTGGGCGGGCACTCCGAGGCGTCGAGCACGCCGAGCCGCCCGCTCGTGCCGGCTCCCACGTAGACGAGCCGCCCGCCGGCTCGGAACGATGCCACGATGTGGTCCACTGCGCGCGCGATGTAGGGCAGCTCGCGTGCCACCGCCTCGGGGACGGTGCGGTCCTCGGCGCTGATCCGCGCGAGCAGGCTCGCGACCTCGAGCATGTCGAGATCCATGGTGCGCGGATTCCGCTGCTCGGTGGCGAGCTTCGCGAACTCCTCGAAGCGGGCGCGATCGTCCATGACGCTCCTGCGTGTGGGATATCGTCGCGCGGCAGGATGCCACGCGCGGGAAAGCGGCGGCAAGCATGATGCCATGGCTCGGCACGGCCCGTGGAGCCCGAATCGACGCGGGTTTGGCGTGGCGAGCGAGCGCCGTCGGCGCTACGCTGCACGACCTCTAACCCGGAACCAAACCCCCTGAGGAGCCCGCATGGCATCCGTGTCCCCTGTCTCAGCCTTGGCCGCGCCGTCGGACCCCGCGTCGTTCTCGCTCGCGCGCGGCTTCCACACCGCCGCGACCGCCTGTGGCTTGAAGACGAGCGGCAAGCTCGACCTGGGAATGGTCTGGGCGGACGCTCGGTGCGCGGCGGCCGGCGTGTTCACCACGAATCGCGTGCAGGCCGCACCGGTGCACGCGTGCCGAGAGTCGCTCGGTGCCGCCGCGGGCCGGATGCGCGGCGTGCTCTACAACTCCGGCTGCGCGAACGCCGTGACCGGCGAGCGCGGACTCGCCGACGCGCGTCGCATGCGAGCGCTCGGCGCACACGCGATCGGCGCGGCGGAGGACGAGCTGCTCGTGCTCTCGACCGGAGTCATCGGGCGCTACCTCGACATGGATCGCGTGGCGCGCGGCGTGACCGCGTTGGGTTCGCCCGAGGCGGTTCGGGCGCCGCTCGACGCGGCGCGTGCGATCATGACCACTGACACGCGCGAAAAACTGGCCGCGACGGAGTTCGAGCTGCCCGGCGGCCGCGTGCGCGTGGCCGGGTTCGCGAAGGGCGCCGGCATGATCCACCCGGCCATGGCCACGATGCTCTCGGTCGTCACCACCGACGCCGGCGTCGAGCCCGCGCGCCTCGACCGCTGCCTGCGCGCGGCCGTGTCGCGGAGCTTCAACCGCATCAGCGTGGACGGCGACATGAGCACGAACGACACCGTGCTCGTGCTGGCCTCGGGCGCCTCGGGCGCCGCCGTGGACGACGCCGGCGAGCCGGCGTTCGTGGAGGCCCTCACCGCGGTGTGCGCGTCGCTGGCGCGGCAGATCGTGCGCGATGGCGAGGGCGCCACGCGGTTGGTGGAGCTGCGCATCACGGGCGCGGCCAGCGACAAGCAGGCGCATCGCGTGGGCGACACCATCGCCTGCTCGCCACTCGTCAAGACGGCGATCCACGGCAACGACCCCAACTGGGGCCGAGTGCTGGCCGCGGCGGGCTACAGCGGCGAGCCGATCGAGCCCGAGCGCGTGCGGCTGTGGTTCGGCGACGGCGATCGCGTCCAGTTGCTGGAACGCGGGCTGCCGCTCGCGTTCGACGAGAAGCGTGCTTCCGCGCTGCTCGCCGAGGACCCGGTCATCGTGCACCTGGACCTGGGCCTCGGCGCCGAATCCGCGGTCGTGTGGACGTGCGACCTCTCGGCCGAGTATGTGCGCGTGAACGCCGATTACACGACCTGAGCCGAGATGGCGAAGGGCTCGCCCGCGCTCCGCTTCACGCTCGCCACGCCAGCCGACATCCCCCCGATCGTGGCGTTGCGAGACGCCGCGGCCGCGCACCTGACCGCAACCCACGGCGAGGGGCACTGGTCGGGGACCACGAGTGTCCGCTCGGTCGAGCTGGGGATGCGCCATGCCAGGGTGCTGCTCGCGAAGCGCGGCAGGCGACTCGCGGGCACGCTCCGGCTCGCCGCCAAGAAGCCCTGGGCCATCGATGTGAGCTACTTCACGGCCGTGCCGCGCGCGCTCTACCTGCTCGACATGGTCGTTGCCCCGACTCTCCAGCGCCAGGGCGTGGGGCGCGCGATGCTCGAGCAGGCCGATACGCTCGCACTGGGCTGGCCCGCGAGTGCGATCCGGTTGGACGCGTACGACGCGCGCGCGGGCGCGGGGGGTTTCTACGCGAGCTGCGGCTACCGAGAGGTCGGGCGCGTCGTGTATCGCGGCGTGCCGCTCGTCTATTTCGAGCGGCTACTGTGAGCGTGGGCCGAGAGAGTAAGGGGGACTGACATGGCGTATGACGAGGGGCTCGCGGAACGATTGCGGGAGGCGTTCCAAAGCCGCCGCGGCGTGAGCGAGAAGCGGATGTTCGGCGGTGTCGCGTTCATGGTGGATGGCCACATGGCGGTGGGGATCGTGGGCGATTCGCTGATGGCGCGCGTCGGCCCCGAGCAGCACGCAAAGCTGCTTCGGATGAAGCACGTCCGGGAGATGGACTTCACCGGACGGCCCATGAAGGGGTTCGTGTACGTGGCGCCGGCGGGGTTCGACTCGCACGCCGAACTTCTCGCCTGGGTCGAACGTTGCGTGAGGTTCGTCTCGACGCTGCCGAAGAAGTGACGCGCGACGCGATGACGGCTGCGGGCCCGCTGACCGGTCAGCGGACGCGCCGGTCCAGCGCCTCGCGCAGTCGCTCGTAGTCCGAACGCTCGTTGTAGACCTGCGCCGCGAGCCTCAACCACGCCCGCTCCCGGAACGTGAAGAGCTGGGCTTCGATCCGGTCCTCGTAGAGGAGCGCGCTCCGCAGTGCCTCTATCTCCTCGGGCTCCGCGCCGAATCGTGGGTCGAGCGGGATCGTGACCATGCTCCCGTACATCGCCTCGGGCGCCGGGACCTCCACGCCCCAGCGCGCCGCGAGCGAGCTCGCGGCGTCCCAGGCGAGCCGGTGGTTCCACGCGCGCATTGCGTCCAACCCCAGCTCGCGCAGGAACGCGAGCCCCTCGGGCGCCGCGAGCGCGGGCGAGGGGTCTCGCGTGCCGAGCATGTCGAACTCGGCAGCCAGGCCCTTCTCGTAGCCCCACGAGATCACGGTCGGGTGCAGGTGCTCGCGGCGGTCGGGCGCGGCCCACAGCAGCGCCAGCGGACGCGGCGCCATCGCCCACTTGTGGAGGTTGCCGGTGTAGAAGTCGGCGCCGATCGCCTGGATGTCGAGTGGCAACGCGCCGGGCACGTGGGCGCCATCGACGAGCGTGGCAACGCCGCGCGCGCGGCAAAGGGCGGCGATCTCGCCGACGGGCAGGATCAGTGAGCTGCCCGAGCAGACGTGGTCCACGATCAGCAGTCGCGTGCGGCTCGTGAGCGCGGCCTCGATCGAACGGACGATCGCGGCGGGCGTGGTACCGGGGTACGGCAGCTCCAATGACTTGACCGTAGCCCCGGCCCGCGACGCCGTGTAGCGCGCGGCGTGCGTGATCGCGCCGTAGCCGTGATCGGTGAGCAGGATCTCGTCTCCCGCCGCGAACGGGAACGAGCGCAGCACGGCGTTGCAGCCCGTGGTGGCGTTGTCCACGAACAGCAGGTCGTCGGCCGCCGTGCCCACGAACGCCGCGACCGCCGCCGCGGCCGTGCGCATCTTCGGCGTCTCGCGCAGCGGCCACTGGCCGACGTCGGCGAGTTCGCGGATCAGGAACCTCGCCGGCTGCCGTTCGATCTCGTCGCGGATCGCCTGCTGCACCGCGAGCACGCG
>JAHFBX010000028.1 GCA_023249815.1 Candidatus Eiseniibacteriota bacterium | reverse complement strand
CCGCATAGAACACCTCGAGCAGCCACACCCGATCGCCCGGCGCCGTGCGCGTGGCAAACGTCTCGACGAAACCGTCACGCAGGAAACGCGTGGGGCCGTAGCCGTGCGGCTGGTACACGGCGAGCACGCGCCGCGCGCGCAGTCGGGCCGTGGCCAGCGATGCCGCGATCTTGGCCGGGTTGTGCGCGAAGTCATCCACCACCTCGACGCCGCCGATCTCCCCGAGCGACTGGAAGCGCCGCGCCACGCCGCGAAACCTGGCGAGCGGCGCCGCCATGTCGGCGAGCGGCACGCCCAGCGCCCGGCACACGGCGATGGCCGCGAGCGCGTTCTCGGCGTTGTGCGCACCCGGCACCGGGAGCGTGAAGCGCACGTCCTCGACGCGAAAGCGCGTCGTCGCCGGGACCAGCTCGAGGTCGGCGCCGCGAATCGTCGCACCGTCGCCGAAGCCGAAGCAGAGCGCGCCCTCGCGCAGGTCCGCGGGGATGCCCTGCTCGCCGCACACGAATGTCTCGCGTGTACGGCGCTTGAGTACCCGGAACATCCCGGCCACCTCGTCCTCGCGCTTGTGATCGCGCGACAGGTTCATGCACAGCGACACCGCGGGCTGGTAGCGCACGAGCGAGCCGTCGCTCTCGTCGGCCTCCACCACGAGCGGCCCCTTGCCAGCCCACGCGTTGCCCCACAGGCCCTGTTCCTGAAGCGTCACCAGGTCGCCGCCCGTGATCACCGACGGGTCGCGGTCGTTGCCGCGCAGGATCTCGAACACCATGGCGGTGGCCGTGGATTTTCCGCTCGTGCCCGAGACCGCCACCGAGCGAAACGCGCTCACCCAGTGCGCGAGCATTTCCGAGCGGTGCACGATGGGCAGGCCGCCGAGCTTCGCCGCCGCCACGTCGGGCACGGTGTCCTCGACCGCGGTGGAGAGCACGAGCGCGCCGCAGTCGCCGCCCACGCCGCTGCCGTCTTGGGGCAGCACACGCACGCCGAGCCGCTCGAGCTGCGCGCGCGCCTCCGGGCGCTCGGCGCGATCGAAGCCACGGTCGCTGCCGCTCGCGTGCCCGCCGAGCATGGCCTGGAACTGCGCCAGCGCGCTCATGCCGCTGCCGCCCACGCCGGCGTAGTGGAAACGCGCCGCGCCGAGCGGATCCGGGAGGTCGTTGCCATCGGGCGACGGGATCACGACCAGGTCGCCCTCGCGCGTGCGATCGAAGAGCTGCACGATGTCGGCGTTCGCCATGCGCACGCAGCCCGAGGAGTCCGGCGTCCCGAGGCGCGCCTCGTGATTCGTGCCGTGGAAGTAGATGTAGCGCTCGCGCGAATCGGAGCCGGGTCCCTGGTTCACGCCGGGCTCCAGGCCTTCGAGCCAGAGGATGCGCGTGGTGATGAGGTCCTCGGTGCGAGGTTCGCCGCGCCACACGTCGCGGGTGAGTTCCCGGCTCTTGAAGACGGCGCCGGATTCCGCGCCGGCGCCGATGCGCGCGTGGATGCGATGCCAGCCGAGCGGCGTGCGGTTCGAGCCCTCGTCCCCACCCGTGCCGTGGCGCGACGTGGAGACGGCAGCCGTGAACGTGACCTCGCCCCGTTCGATCAGGTGGGCGCGCTGGCTCGCCACGTCCACGAGCACCAGCCGCTCGGGCAGCTCGCGCACGGGTGAGCGGGCGCGCGACAGCGCGCGCTCGGCGAGCGCCAGGACGGCTTCGTCACCGGCTGGTTCGGGCATGGGGCGCACCATCCCACAGCTTCGGCACGGTCGCCGCCCGGGCGCAGCGCAAACACACGCACCGGAAACGCGAGGGGCCGGTCGACTGGCGACCGGCCCCCGTTCGCGCGCGGCCCGCGCGATTCGCTCGCCACTCGCCAGGTAACGACCGGCGCGGCGGACTCTGGAGGGGAAGCATCGCCGGAATGGCTTTGCAAATCAAGGACATTCTGGGATGGGTGTGGACGGACGGACCGAGCTGGCCTTCCGGCGGGCCCCCTCCCTCGAGCGGCGCCAGGAGGCCTTCTCAGGCCAGCTGCCGGCGCCGGAAGCTCCAGGCCAGCACGACCCAACCCGTGATGCACGCGGCGCCCCCAATCGGGGTGATGGCCCCAAGCGCCCGCGGGCCCCCGAGCGCCAACCCGTAGAGGCTGCCCGAGAACAGCGTGATCCCGGCGAGGAACCACCCCGCCGCCGGCAGCGCCACCCCTGCGCGCTCGGCGCGGTCGGCGGCGAAAGCCGCGGCCAAGGCGTGCAGCAGTTGGTAGCGCGCCGCGGTCTCGAACAGCTCCATCCTGACGGGGTCCAGTTGGCCGCGAAGCGCGTGGGTACCGAATGCGCCCGCGGCCACCGCGAGCGCGCCCAGCACCGCGGCGAGAAAGCCCAGGTTCATGGCGCGAACCTGAGGCCAGACGCTCTGCCGCACCATGAACTTTCTCCTAAGGAATGTAGTCGAAGATTCTACTGGTCCTCACGATCGCGACATCCGATGTTCCGACGCGGACCTCATCGTCGGCGGCTCGGATCCCACGGCCGGCCCCACCCCCCGGGAGCTCTCCCGCATGTCCGTCGCCTCTCCTCTCCACTGGCTCCTGTTCGCCGTCGTCGTGGCCACGCTCCTGGCCCTGGACCTGGGCGTGTTCCATCGCCGGCCCCATGCGCTCTCGTTTCGCGAGGCCGCGTGGTGGAGCGTGTTCTGGATCGCGCTGGCGCTCGCGTTCAACACATTCGTGTGGCTGCGCTTCGGCACGACCGCCGGTGAGGAGTTCCTGGCCGGCTATCTGATCGAGAAGGCGTTGTCCGTGGACAACGTGTTCGTGTTCCTTGTGCTGTTCGCCACGTTCGGTGTGCCGGCGGAGTTGCAGCATCGGCTGTTGTTCTGGGGAGTCATCGGAGCGCTGCTCCTGCGCGCGGCACTCGTGTTCGCGGGAGTCACCGCTCTGGCGGCGTTCCACTGGCTCGCGTGGGTATTCGCCGTGATCCTGTTCGTCACAGGCGTCAAACTGCTCCGCTCCACAGGCGAGGAACTCCATCCCGAGAAGAATCCGGTGTTCCAGCTGTTCCAGCGCATCGTTCCATCCACCCCGCGCTGGCACGGCGCCGCGTTCTGGGTGCGAGAGCGCGGCCGGCGGCTCGCGACGCCGTTGCTCACTGTGCTCGTGCTGGTGGAACTCTCCGACCTCGTGTTCGCGCTGGACTCGATCCCCGCCATTCTCGCGATCACTCGCGATCCGTTCATCGTGCTCACGTCGAACGTGTTCGCCATGCTCGGGCTGCGCGCGCTCACGTTCTGCCTGTCGGGGCTGCTCGAAACACTCGTCTACCTGCGGCCCTCGCTCGCCTGGGTGCTGATGTTCGTAGCGGTGAAGATGGCGCTCGAGGACTGGATACATGTTCCGGTGGGACTCTCGCTTGGCATCGTGGGCGGCATTCTGCTCGTGGGCGTGGGCCTGTCGCTGGTACGCGCACCTCGGCGGGCGGCCGGCCTGCACCAGCCAGGCGACGGCACGCGGAAGATCACGCCGGGCGGTTGACGACCGCCGCGCGAGCGCGATACTTGGCGTGATCGCGCGAGCGTCCGTGCTCGGCCGGACGCCAGAGCCGTACCCCAGGACTTGGAATGAGGTGACGACGTGCCCCGATTGCGCTTCCGGATCTCGATGTCGCTCGACGGTTTCGTCGCCGGCCCTGACCAGAGCGTGGAGGATCCGATCGGCGTTGGCGGCATGCGGCTCCACGAGTGGGTGTTCCCGCTCAAGGCATGGCGAGGCCCGCAGGGCCTGCAAGGCGGGGAGGAGAATGCGAGCAACGACGTGGTCGAGGATTGGCTGCAGAACATCGGGGCCACGGTGATGGGACGGAACATGTTCGGCGGACACCCGGGCCCGTGGAACGCACGCGAGCCGTGGAACGGCTGGTGGGGTCACACCCCTCCGTTCCACCACCCGGTGTTCGTGCTCACGCACCACGCGCGCAAATCGCTCGAGATGCAGGGCGGCACCACGTTCACGTTCGTCACCGAGGGCATCGAGTCGGCGCTCGAGCAGGCGATGCGCGCGGCACACGGGAAGGACGTCGCGCTCGCTGGCGGCGCGAGCGCGGCGCGGCAGTACCTGGCCGCGGGCCTCGTGGACGAGATGGACATCGCCCTGGTCCCCGTCCTGCTCGGAAAGGGCGAGCGGCTGTTCGAGGGGCTGGGCGACAAGCCGAAAGCGCTCGTGCACGTGCGCACCGTGAGCATGCCGGACGTCACGCACGTGCGATTCGCGAGGGCCTGAGCGAGGGCTGCCCATTTGGCAGGCCGTCTGACACCCGCGGCCAGGCCGGATGTGGCCGGGCCGCCGGATCCGGCGCAGCGTCGAGGGATAGGCCGCAACAGACGGCTTGGCATGCCCGATGCTGTTCGTGGCCGTCCGGACGATGCGTCGTCCCATGCGCGCTCCCTTCGAACACCTGATCGGCAATCTGCCGTCGGCGACGTTGGCAGGCGCTGAACGCGGAAAGGCGGTGGTTCGCGTGACGAACTCCCATGAGCATGGCGTCGCGGGATCCGCCGTCGAAGACTCGCGCCATGAGGTGTCGCGCGCGCGAGGCAACGTCGCGGCGGGTTTCGAGCAGGTGCGTGTCGAGTTCGAGCGCAACTTCGCCGAACGCGGCGAGATCGGGGCGGCGGTGTGCGCGTACTGGCATGGGGAGAAGGTCGTCGACCTGTGGGGCGGCCGCCGCAGGCCGGATGGCGACGCACCGTGGCAGGAGGACACGATGATCGTCGTGAACTCGACCACGAAGGGTGTCTCCGCGATGACGCTCGCGGTCGCGAACGCACGGGGCTGGCTCGACTACGACGCGCCGGTTGCCCGCTATTGGCCCGAGTTCGCACAAGCCGGCAAGCAATCCATCACCGTCCGCCAGCTCTTGGGCCACGAGGCCGGGCTCGTGTGGCTGGACGAGGAACTGTCGATCGACCGGTTGCGTGATCTCGACGCGCTCGCACGCCTGCTCGCGCGCCAGAAGCCGGCCTGGCCCCCGGGAACGCGCCACGGCTATCACGCGATGACGGTCGGGCTCTACATGCAGGAGCTCATTCGGCGCACCGACCCCGCGCACCGGACGCTGGGGCGCTTCTTCCGCGAGGAGATCGCCGCACCACTCGGTCTCGACCTCTGGATCGGGCTACCGCCCGAGATCCCCGCGGAACGGCTCGCGACCCTGGTGACGTTCTCCACGGCTCGCGCGCTCCGCGCGCTGCCGAGCACGCCGCGGCCGATGCTGCTGCGAGTGCTGTGGCCGTGGTCACTGCTGCGCAGGTCGATGCTCGCCTTGGGTGCTGACCCGAACGACCGGCGCTACCTCGAGGTCGAGGTGCCCGCGGGCAACGGCGTGGGCACCGCGCGCTCGATCGCCAGGCTCTACTCGGTGTTCGCCGAGGGCGGAGCCGAGCTCGGCGTCGGGGCGCGAACCATGGCGAACGTCACGGCGCCCCCGCCTGCGAACCGGGCGAGAGACGTCGTCATGGGAGTTCCGAGCTATTACTCGCTCGGCTTCATCCGACCGGGACCCACGCCATCGTTCGGTTCGAGTCCGCGTGCGTTCGGCACGCCGGGCGCGGGTGGCTCGTTCGCGTTCGCCGATCCCGACGCGCGGGTCGGTTACGCCTATGTCATGAACAAGATGGGCTATCACATGTTCGACGATCCACGGGAGAAAGCGCTGCGCGACGCCCTCTATCGCGCGATCGCGACGCTGGAACAGGCGCGTTCGCCTCGCCCCGAGTCCGCGCCGCTCATGGAGGCCGCCCTGAGCCGCGCCTGACGCTGAGCCCCGCCTCGCCGAGGACGCCACGCTTCGAACGGGCCAGGCGCCCCCGGCGCGATGCGGGCGGGGTCGAGGCGAGGAGGAGAGTCATGGAGGCGAGCGTGGTCGCCGGAACCAGCCGTGGAAGCGCCACGATGCTGCGAACCATCCTGCTCGCGTGCGGGGTCGCATCGTCGCTGCTCTATGTCGTGATGCTCGTCGTGGCAGCGATGCAGTACCCAGGCTACAGCTCGATGTCCCGGGCCGTCAGCGAACTCTCCGCGATCGGCGCTCCGTCGAGGCCGCTGTGGGTCGCACTCGGCATCGTGTACGGCGTGCTCGTGATCGCGTTCGGTTGGGGCATCTGGCGAGAGGCGCGTGCGAATCGCGCCCTGCGAATCGTCGGCGCATTGTTCGTCGTGAACGGAGTCATCGGGTTCGCGTGGCCCCCGATGCACCCACGTGGCGCGGCGTTCACGACGACCGATCTGCTGCACGTCGGGTTCACGGTGGTCACGCTCGTCTTCATGATGCTCTCCATCGGGTTCGGGGCAGCGGCCTTCGGAAGGCGGTTCCGCCTCTATTCAATCGGGACGCTGCTGGTGCACCTGGGATTCGGCATCCTGACGTTCACCCAGGGGCGCAGCATCGCGGCAGGCCTCGAGACTCCATGGGTCGGCCTCACGCAGCGCATCAACATCGGGGTCCACCTGCTGTGGGTCGCGGTGCTCGCTGTCGCCGTCATGCGTGCCGGGCGCTCCCCGGTCCGAGCCCGCCGGGTTGACGCCCCGACGCCGCTTCCGCCTGGCGCGACCCCCGTCGATGCCCGGGCGATCGTCACCCCCTCGCCCACTTCGAGCCAAGCAGGAGTACCGCGGCCGTGAGCACGTGCAACACAAGTACCCATCGACCTGTGAGGACCGGCTCCCAAGCGTCGCCATGTCCGTCGTTCATCGCCGGACGTGACGTGCGAGCCCACGCCAGGATTGCGTCGACGATCGGAAGCGTCCCGGCCAGATAGGCTCGGCGACCGCGCAACTCGACCGGCGGTCCGACAACTTTGACCAGGCTGAGTTGAACCCGGTCGTGAATCGCCAGCGCGGCAACCCCGACCGCCGTGTCCGCTGGCCATGCCTCGCCGGGGTAGGAACAGAGGAACGGTGAGGCAGTCTTCTCGAGGGCAACCGCGAACTCCTCGCATGGCCGCTGGAACGTGCGCACCCATTGCGCCGAAAGTCGCTCGGGACCGATCGCGAGCAGCGTCATGCTCTTCAGGTACAACGACCACGAGCGGTAGATGCCCCCCCCAGGATGGCTGCATTTGAGCCACGAAAGTCGTTCTGGCCTCCGGCGAGTCGAGGTGCGCGATCGCCTGGAGAGCGAGCCGCTCCGCGAATGCTCGACGTGGCTCGCCGAGCGGCAATTGCACCGCAGCCTGCGCCGAGGCCAGGCCCGAGAGTGCCCACATGAAGACGTAGCCCTCCGGGAACATCGCCTGCATGCGTTCTGCGGCACCGTTCCCGAGCGCTCGATCGAGGTGGCGTGGTTGCGCCATGGTGGTCGTCAGGTCGCCCGGACGATGCGCTCGGACGTTGAAAACCCACAGCGCTGACGCAACGACAAGCCATGGCACGAGACGAACGCGGCGCAGACCCGAAGGCCGAGATGAGCTCGACGGGCTCGTGGACTGGCCGATCGCGCGCATGGCGCGAATCCGCCTCGCCGGGCGTTCGACGACGCAAGCGAAAAGCCCCCGCAACGCCGCTGCGTCACGGGGGCCTTCGAGACTGGCTCCTCGGGTAGGATTCGAACCTACAACCCTTCGGTTAACAGCCGAATGCTCTACCATTGAGCTACCGAGGAACGAAAATCGAGGCTCGACGCGGCCCGGGCCACGTGAGCAGCGGCCGAAAAGATTAGTCGTCGCCCGCCATGCCGGTCAAGGAAGTCGCGCGGCCAGCGCCAATTCCTGCGAACGCCGAGCGTAACCCGGATGCGATGCCGTCGGCCTTTGCTCGAGATGCGCGCGCACGACGCTCGGCAGGTACTCGTCCACGCCGCGCGTTTCGAGCCCGAGGAGTGCCAAGCCAAGCGACGGGTCGGGCCTCGAGCACCAACGGCCCCAATAGGGCGCACAACTCTCGGCCAGACCGGCATCCACGAGCGTCCTCGTGCTCACGCCCACGAAGCGAGGCGCGACACCCGCGCGCATCGCGACCTTCTCGAGAAACTCGCGAAGCGTCGGTTCGTCCGGCTGGGCCAAATTGAGCGCAGGCTGGACGGGCCATGCGGAAGCGGTCGCAAGCGCGACCAGCGCCGCCGCGGCGTCCCCAGCGTAGAGGAAACGAACCCGCTGCACGCCTTGCTCAGGCAGCAGGACAGGACCGCCATCCAACATGCGTTCGAGCCAGCCCCAGAGCCGCCGCGAGTGAACGCCATCCCGTTCGCCCTGGATGACCGGCGGCCGCAGCGCGATCGCCAGGAGTCCGTTGCGCGAGGCAAGGGCCTGGAGCTCGGCCTCGGCGGCGCGTTTCCCCAATCCATAGGCCCACTCGGCATGGTCGCGCGTGCCCGCCGCAGGCTCGGGCATCGGCGCGAGCTCGGCGTCCTCCTCCCGGAACGGCGGGCGTTGCGTGGCGGTGACGAGGTACACCTGTCCCGACGAGATCATCGCGAGACGGCCGGGCTCGAAGCCGGGCACCTCCAGCAGTCGTCGCACGTCGGGAGCGTCGAACGCCAGGAAGTCCACGGTGAAGTCGAAGCGCTGTCCGCTGAGCACGCGGGCGAGCGACGTGGCGTCCGCGCGGTCCGCCGTGAGGTGCGAGAGCTTGAGGTGTGAGGCGCGCGCCTGCCCTCCCCGCGACAACGCGGACACGTCGTGGTCGGCGGCGAGAAACGCTTCCACGGCGGCCGCGCTCAGCAGGCCCGAGCCACCGAGCAGGAGGATGCGCAATGCGGGTGCCGGTCAGGCGGCGCGTCGGGGCTTCGAGGGCCTCTCACCCTCGGGCCACGAGACGCCCTGGTTCGCGAATGCCAGGCGAACCCGCTCGACCTCGGCGCGCAGCGCCGCCAGCTCCACCGCGGCCTGCCGCATGTCCTGGGTGAGCAGCACGATCCGCAATCCGGCGCGGACACGGGCCATCAACTCGCCCTGGTCGCAGGGCTTGACCAGGTAGTCGTCGGCGCCAGTGTCGAGCGCCAACAGCTTGTCGCTGATCTCGCCCTTCGCCGTGAGCAGGATGAAGTATGGAGCGGTCTCCTTGAGCCCGGTCTTGACCGACTGGCAGAGTTCGAGCCCGTCCACCTGCGGCATCATCCAGTCCGAGATCACGAGATCGGGCTCGAACGTGACGATGGCCTTCATGCCCTCACGTCCGTCGGCGGCGGACTGCACCTGGTAGCCCTCGGCCTCGAGCCGCCTCACCAGCACGCGCTGGAAGAACGGGTCGTCCTCCACGACGAGGATGCGGATGTCCGGCGTGGCCTTCATGCCGCGCGCTCCATGAGTTCGAGGGCCACTCGAATGAACTCGTCGTGGTCCACGATCGGCTTCGCGACGTAGCCGTCGGCGCCGCTCTCCTCGATGAGCGCCTCGGCATCCCCTCGCATGGCGTGGGCGGTCGCGAGCAGCACCGGCACCCGCCCGTTCGATTCGCCGCGGATCATACGGCAGATCTCGACGCCGCCCACCGGAAGCCCCTCCCAGTTGGAGCGCCGCAGCGAGACGTCCAGCACGACGAGCGCGACCCGCCCGACTTGCACGAGGCGGAGCACTTCCGCCGGATCCTCGGTCACGGTCACCATGCAGCTCGCGCGCTTCTCGAGCAGCTTCCGGAACAGGATCGCGTTGTGCTCGTCGTCCTCGACCACGATGACGTGTCTCATGCCGCCTCCCGATCCTCGTCGGGCCACGCGTACTCGGCCCCGGCTCTGGCATGTTGCAGGTGCCAGTCGAGGACGTGCGGGAGCAGCTGGGGATTGTCGTGTACCGCCGACTTCGACACCACGTCGAGGACCAACCCCTCCTCGAGCAGTCGGCGCTCCTCCTCGTTGCGCGGGTCCGGGAAGTTCGTCAGCACCATGACTGGCAGGTCCGCGTGCAGGCCCGACAGCGTCATCTCGCGCAGCACGTCGTAGCCGCTGACTTCCGGCATCATGAGATCCAGGAGCAGGACGTCGTATGCGTTCGGGTGGGTGCGCAGGATGTGCAGGCACTCCTCGCCGTTGTTCGCGACCTCGAGCAGGAACCGGTCCGCCGGAAGCACCTTGCGCACGTACGCCGACACCGTGGGGTCGTCGTCGGCCATGAGCACTCGGATGACCCGATTCTCCGGATTGCCTGCGAGTTCCGTCACCTTCGCGATGAGCGCCTGCGGCTCGACGGGCTTCACCATGTGCTCCGGCCGGCGCGCGAACGCCGTGGAGTGCAACCGTTGCTTGAGATCGCCGTCGAATCCGGTCACGAACACGACCGGGATGTGGCGGGTCTCGGGCTCGTTCGACATGCGGCGCGCGAGATCCCAACCAGTTCGGAGCGCCGCGCCCTCCTGTGACGTGAGCGCATAGTCGAGCACGACGACCGCCGGGCGCAGCCGCCGAATGAGCATCCACGCGGACTCGGCATGCTCGGCCTCAACGGTGCGATAGCCACCGCGCTGTAGGACGGCGATCACGAACTTGCGGAAAACGGCATCGTCCTCGACCACGAGTACGAGCGGTTGCCCGGAGCCGCCCTCGATCTCGTCCGCGCCGACCTCGCCGGCGGGCCGCGGGGACTCCGCGCCCTCGCGCCACACCGGCAGCGAGAAGTAGACGCGCGTGCCTTGGCCCTCGCCCTCGCTGTGGATGCCGATGATGCCGCCCATCAGCTCGACCAGGCTCTTGCAGATCGCGAGGCCGAGGCCGGTCCCGCCGAATCGTCGCGTCGTGCTGCCGTCGGCCTGCACGAACTTCTCGAACACCATCTTCTGGCGTCCCGGCGCGATCCCGATCCCGGTGTCCTCCACCTCGAGGATCAAGTGGCCCAACTCGGAATGTGAACGGGCGCGCACGCGGATAACGCCCTTCGCCGTGAACTTGAGGCTGTTCCCGACCAGGTTGATGAGCACCTGCTTGACCTTGCCGAAGTCGCCGCGCGCCGCGACCTCGCCACCGGTCAGGTCCTCGAACTCGAGCTTCAGGCCCCTCTGCGCGGCCTGGACGTGCGTCACGGTATAGACCTCGTCGAACAGCTGCTGCAGCTCGAGCCGGCTGATGTCGAGCGCCAGCTTGCCGGCCTCGATCTTGGCGATGTCGAGCACGTCGTTAATGAGACCGAGCAGGTGGCGCGAGCATTGCAACGCCTGCTTCAGGAACTCCCGCTCCTCCTCCGGCGAATCGCACAGCCCGTCGAGCACGAGCTGCAGGAACCCGATCATGCCGTTCAACGGCGTGCGCAGCTCGTGCGAGGTGTTCGCGAGGAACTCGGTCTTGAGTCGCGACGCCTCCTCGAGCTGTGCATTCACCTCTTCGAGCCGGCGGTTCGAGTTCTCCAGCCCCTCGGCGGCTTCACGCAGCCGGCGCTCGGCCTCGAGGCGTTCGCGCATGTCGCGCGCGATCGCGGTGTAGACGAGGTTGTCCCCCTCGCCCGCCCTCGCAAGCGAGAATTCCGCGGGGATGCGCGTGCCGTCGCGGCGGATGATCTCGCCGGCGACCACGGCCCCGACCTGCGGCAGCGAGATGGTCTGCGCCGACAGGCCCCAGTGGAGTATGCGTTGGATCGGCTGGTCCTCGAGCTCCGCGCCGTCCACCCCCACCATCGCGAGCGCCGCGCGATTCGCGCTCCGCACGTGTCCCTTGCGATCGAACGTGAAGATGGCGTCGAACGCGGTGTCGAGGATCGCATGCAGCCGCTGCGCGTGGCGCTCGGTGATCTCGATCTCCCGCCGCGCGAGGCCGGTCTTGTAAGACCGTCGCCACACGAGCGCGATGGCGCCGAACACCACCAGCAGGATGAAGTCCATGAACGCCAATGCCTGGCGGACGGACACCATCCCGGACATGAGTTCGGCGCGGCTCGCTTGGGCCACGAAGCCCCACCGGGCGTTCGAGAGTGGGCGCGTGACCGCCCACGTGACGTCCTCACCCGCGGGCAGCTCGACGCGCGAAGCCACGCCCGTTGCGGCCATCGCGCTCGCCATGGAGGCCGGCTCGCTCATGGCGGCGCGGGCCCCCGCGAGCGTGCCGCGATCCCCGGCGAGGCCGGTGAGCGTGACCACGTCCTCGCCATCGCGCTCGACGAGATAGGCACCGCTCGACACCCCGAAACCCGGCCACTGGCGGAGCATGGGCTGGAGCGTGCCCGAGAGGTCCGTCTCGAACACGACGCTGCGCGTGACGCGACCGCCGCCCGAGAGCGGCACGGCGATGGCCAGCTTGCTGCCATACGGGCGGCACCAGACCGGCTGCGCCGAGATCGCCGCCGCCACACCCGCCATGCGGTAGGACAGGTCGCGAGTGGCCGTGCTCGCGCGCCGCGAGTGAAGCGTGTTGCCGCGCTCGTCGAGCACGGTGACGTTGTCGAAGTCGAACGCTCGCGCGCGGCGGTCCAGTTCGTTCAGCAGCGGACCCGTGACCGCCCCGCTCGATCCCGCGCCCGCCGTGGTGACGGCGGTTTCGAGCCCCGGGTCGCGCGCGACGCTCGTGGCCTCGCGT
Source organism: Candidatus Eiseniibacteriota bacterium (assembly GCA_023249815.1). GTDB lineage: Bacteria > Eisenbacteria > RBG-16-71-46 > RBG-16-71-46 > RBG-16-71-46 > JAIOPA01. Next base: position 3,190 of record JAHFBX010000028.1, on the reverse strand, counting down.
CGCAGCACGCCGAGTATGTGGTCCACGTCCGCGCTGCGCACGTCCGCGGCCGCCTCGAGCCGCTTCCACGCCTCGCGTTCCAGGCGCGAGCTCGCGTTGTGCCACAGCGCCAGATTCAAGCCCACGACGCCGATCACAAGCAGCAGCACGACTCCGGTGAGGATCCGCACGCCTTCGCGGCGAACGTCGAGCCCGCTCGAGAGCAGGAGCGACGACGCGCTGCGAGGGCCGGCGTGCTCAGGCCCTCCCAATTCCTTTTGGGGATGCACGGACGGCGTCGGCATCGTCAAGGCGTCCTTGGGACTCGAGACGGTTTGGCCCGCGTCGAGGGCGCGGGGGTCCAGTCCGGTCATCGGCGTCCCGGGACGCAAAACTGAGCGGAATCCGGGTCGCCGGCTTCCCCGTGCGCCGGCCAGGCCGGCCGCCCGCGGGGCGGCGGCCTACGCGCCCTGTTTCTGCCAGTACCGGGGGCGCAGGTTCGCCGCCAGCACCCGCTTGCGCAGGCGCAGCGAGCTCGGGGTGACCTCCAGCAGCTCGTCGTCGCGGATCCACTCGATGGCCTGTTCGAGCGACAGCCGGTGCACGGGCACGAGCCGGACTGCGTCCTCGCCCACCGACCGCATGTTCGTGAGCTTCTTCTCGCGCACCATGTTCACGTCGATGTCCTGCTCGCGCGAGTTCTCGCCGACGATCATGCCCTCGTAGACGCGGTCGTTCGGCTCCACGAAGATCTCGCCGCGGTCCTGCACGTGCTCGATCGCGTACGGCGTCACCTTGCCCTGGCGGTCCGCCACGAGCGCGCCGGTCGTGCGGTGCGGGATGTCGCCGCTCCACGGCTCCCAGCCGTCGAACAGGTGGTTCAGGAGTCCGGTGCCTCGCGTGTCGGTCAGGAACTGGCTGCGGAAGCCGATCAGCCCGCGTGACGGGATCCGGTACTCGAGCCGCACTCGGCCGGTGCCGTGATTCACCATGTTCATCATCCGCCCGCGGCGCGTGCCGATCTTCTGCGTCACCACACCCACGAACTCCTCGGGGCAGTCGATCACCAGCCGCTCCATGGGCTCGTGCTTCACGCCGTTCTCGGTGCGCGTGATGACCTCGGGCTTGCCCACGGCCAGCTCGAAGCCTTCGCGCCGCATCATCTCCACGAGGATTGCCATCTGCAACTCGCCGCGGCCGGAGATCACGAACGAGTCCGGTGTATCGCCAGGCTCGACCTTCAAGCTCACGTTCGTAAGCAGCTCGCGGTCGAAGCGATCCCGCAGGTTGCGCGAGGTGACGTACTTGCCTTCCTGGCCCGCGAACGGCGAGTTGTTGACGCTGAACACCATGCTCACGGTGGGTTCGTCCACCACCACGGGGGGCAGCGGGCGCGGGTCCTCGGGATCCGTCACCGTCTCGCCGATGTGCACTTCCTCGAACCCGGCCAGCGCCACGATGTCACCTGGGCCAACCTCCGGGACCTCGGCGCGCTCCAGCCCCTCGAACACGTAGAGGTTCGTGACGCGCGATCGCACCTGCGTCCCGTCGCGCCGCACCAGCATCACATCCTGCCGCGGGCGCAGCGTGCCGTTCACGACACGGCCGATCGCGAGGCGCCCGACGTAATCCGAGTAGTCGAGGTTCAGCACGAGCATCTGCAGCGGCACGTCCGGCTCGAAGCGCGGCGCCGGGATGGTCTTGACGATCTCGTCGAACAGCGGCTTCAGCGGCAGGTTCTCGCCGTCCGGCGTGAGCCGACAGATGCCCTCGCGCGCGATCGTGTAGAGCACCGGGAAGTCGAGCTGGTCCTCGTGCGCGTCGAGATCGATGAACAGGTCGTAGATCTCGTTCAGCACCTCGGCCGCGCGCGCGTCCTTGCGGTCGATCTTGTTGATCACCACGATGGGCGGCAGCCCGAGTTCCAGCGCCTTCCGCAGCACGAAACGCGTCTGGGGCAGCGGCCCCTCGCTGGCGTCCACGAGTAGCAGCACGCCGTCCACCATCTTCAGCGTGCGCTCGACCTCGCCGCCGAAATCCGCGTGACCCGGCGTGTCCACGACGTTGATCTTGATGTCGCCGAAGCGGATGGCGGTATTCTTCGCGAGAATCGTGATGCCCTTCTCGCGTTCGAGGTCGTTGGAGTCCATGACGCGCTCGGCAACCTCCTGGTTCTCGCGGAACACGCCGCTCTGCCACAGCATGGCGTCGACGAGCGTGGTCTTGCCGTGGTCGACATGGGCGATGATGGCGATGTTGCGAAGCTGCTCGCGTGCGACCAAGGGCTTCGCCGGGGCGGCATTCAAGGTTGTACCTCCGAGAGGTTGCGCTCGACGAGGAACGAGCGCAGGCGCTCCCATTGCCCCGGGCGTTCGTAGAGTGAGTCGTAGGAATAGAGCGCCACCGCGGGGAAGCCCATGGCGCGTGCCGCCTTGATCTTCGCGGCGGCGCTCGCGAGTGGCGAGTTGTACATGGCGATCCCCGGCACGAGCCGGTCCACGCCGATCTGCTGGCTCATCACGGTGAGCTGGCCGAGCACGGCCTGCACGGTGGGCGCGTAGCACATGAGGAACGCGCGATCGATCAGCCCGTCGCGGATCCAGCGGGTCCACGGCTGGCGCTTGAGCTTCCATGCCGTGGTGCTGTCCGCCACCACCGCCGCGCTGAGCGCGAGCCCGGGCCGCACGGCGCGCAGCGTGTCACGCACGCCGCGCACGATGTCCGTGACCTGCTCCAACTGGAACGCCGACCACGCGGAATCGAGCCGGGCCCGCTCGGCGGCGGGCCGACGCGAAAGCATGAGTGGGTCCACGCCCGACTCCATCGCGAACCGCGCGCGCGAAGTGGGGTCGTAGCCGATCGCGACGACCGGTTGCCGGATGTAGTCGAGGTGGATGCCATCCACGGGATAGCGGCTCGCGATCTCGTACGCCGTCTCCGCGATCCAGCGCTTGACGCCCGGATGCGCCGGGGAGAGGAACACGCCCTCCACCTTGAGCCGCCCACGCTGGCGCGGTGTGAGACGGGTCATCGGGCGGCCATCGGCCATGCGTGCCACCCACTCGGGGTGAGCGTTCAATACGTGACGCGGATCCACGGGGCGGCGGGGCGCGGACCAGACGAGGCAGCAGTTGATCCACGCGTGCACCTCGAGCCCCGCGGCATGCGCCAGCGGAAGGATCTCGCCCAGCGGGTCGCGTTCCTTCCCCTG
>JAHFBX010000255.1 GCA_023249815.1 Candidatus Eiseniibacteriota bacterium | reverse complement strand
CGCCGTGCCGCGAGAACCGCAGCGCACCCGAGTGATCGTGCGCGCACGCGGGTGACGGTTCGTCCTCGCGAGTTCCGGGAGCGCGTGGGTTCGCGTGACGGCGGCCCGGTCTCCCGCGTCGTCGCGCAGGGGACCGGGCCGCGGCTTCAGTAGACGAGCGACCAGCTCGCCTTCACGCTCCACAGCGTCTCGCTGTCCTCCCCGGTCCCGAACGTCGTGTTCGTCGCGCCCGCGTGGCCCTGCAGCCGCGCAGCGCGTGCCTCGACGCCGATGACGTGGCGCTCGTCGATCGCCGAGTTGAAACCCACCGACACGTGGGCGCCGCCCGTCGTGAACGTGTTGTAGTCGTTGCCGGTGCGGTACTTCTTGCGGAAGTAGAAGCCGCCGCCCGCGCCGACGTAGGGACGCGCCGCCGACTTCCAGCGGAAGTGGCGCTGAAACTCGGCGGTGAACGGCACCGCGATGTCGACCTGGTTCGCAAAGTGGCCCACGACGTCGTGCCCGACGCCGGCCGCGAATGCGTAGCGATTGCTCATCATGTGCTGGTACCCGATGCCGTAGCCCACGAGCCCCTGGCCCGAGAGGTCGCCCGAGCGCTTGGCGTAGCCGAAGCGCAGCGACAGCCAATTGGCGCCCTGCGCAAGCACGCCGTCCTCCTTGCGCCGCTCGTCGTAGGACGGCTTCGGCGACTTGGGCTTGGCCTGCTTGGGCGTCTTGGCGGGCTTGCCGGTCGGCGCGGGCGTCGCGGCGGTGTCCGCCGGCGCCGCGCTGCTGTCAGCTGGCGCGGACTGCGCCCGCGCGGAGGACAGCGACAGGCCGGAGATCAGCACGAACGCGGCCACGACCGAGGCGGCGCGCCGCAGGTTCGCTACGGACTGGTTCACCCGAGACTCCTTTCGACACGACATGGCCCGGTCGGGGCGCGCGAGGCGGGCGTGTCGCGACCGCAGCTCGGCGGCCCCGGCACGCGGACAGGCAGGGCAACCTAACAGAGGCGCGAGTCGCGCCGCAATCATGAGCGCAGCTCGGAACAGGTGTCGCATGCGACGTGGAACCTCCGCTCCCGGAGCGACTTGGCGTATGCTGCGCGGCGCGGTGGCGTGGCCACCGGCCACCCGGACGAACACCGGAGGAACCCATGGGCACGGCGGCGCCGGGGCTTCGCTCCCCCATGCTGGCGCAACTCATCGGCGAGCTGGACCGCATCGAGCCGCGCACGCGGGTCGCAGTGACGGGCCTGCCCGAATCCAAGTTCAACGAGGTGCCGCCGGACGGCGGCTGGAGCGTGGCGCAGGTGTTCGAGCACCTGTGCATCGCCAACCGCTCCTACCTGGACGGGCCACTGCCCCCGGCGGTCGCGAAGGCGAAGGAGCGCGGCCCGTCCCAGCGCGAGTGGCGGCCGAGCTTCATGGGCGGCTGGCTCACGCGCATGCTCATCGAAGGCGCGAAAGCCGTGCCCACGCCACGCGTGTACCGCGTCTCGCACCCGGTCCGGCCGACGGTCGTGGACGACTTCCTGCGCTCGGTGGCCGAGACGCGGAAGCTCCTGCTCGAGGTCGACGGCTGCGACCTGCGGGTCGGGCTCGCCTCGCCGGCGTCGCCGATCTTCCGCATGAACCTGGGCGACGCGTTTCGGGTCATCGTCGTGCACGCCCACCGGCACCTCGCGCAAGCCGAGCGCACGCGGCGCGCGGTGGGCATGTAGCGGAACACCGGTTCCCCTCGGTCGCGCGTGTTGCTACCTTCGGCGCCATGCGACGTGCCCGTGCCGCGCGCGCCCTCGTGGGCTGGGCGCCCTTGGTCCTGCTCCCCCTCGCGCTTGCTTCGTGCGGCGGCGGCGAGCCATCGTCCGAGTTGTCGTTCGAAACGCTGTCGGACACCGCGCGGCTCTCGCAGGGCGCACCCGTGCTGGAGCGCTTCGAGCCCTATCGCATGGCGAACGGAGCGGTTCGCGTGACCGGGCGCGCGCGGCTGCCGGACGGCACCCAGCTCCAGGTCGCCATCAAGGAGCCGGGCGGCACCGTATCCGTGGCCATGGCGCAGGCCGTCGTGCAGGACTCGCAGTTCGATACGCCACCGCTTCTCGGCGATCGCGGACCGCTGCCCGAGGGTCGCTACCGCTTCGAAGTGGTCGTCAACTTCAACTCGAACTGGCAGACGCCCGAGGTGATGCGCGCGATCGCGGGTGGGAGGGAGCTGCGCGGCCCTGGGGTCACGCGCGCCAAGAACGGCGATCCGACCCTGTTCATCGTGCGCGAGGCGCGGCTGTGAGCGCCGCGCGACGTGTCCGTCCGCCCGCGCTCCGCTATCGCCCCGCGCGGCGAACGGACATCGAGACGCTCGTGGACCTGTCGCTGCGCGCGTACCGCGTCTCGAGCGCGGAGGCGCGTCGCGAGTTCTTCAGCGATCACCCGCGCTTCGGGTTGCGCGACGTGCGCGTCGGCGAGCTGGACGGCGAACTGGTCGCCTACCTCGTGCTCTACCCGCTGCAGGCCTGGGTGCGCGGTGCCCGGTTGCCGCTCGTGGGCATCGGCTCGGTCGCCGTGTCGCCCGAACATCGCCGGCGCGGTGTCGGCGACGCGCTGATCCGCGCCGCGCTGCGCGACATGCGCCAGCGCGGCGACGCGCTCAGCATGCTGTACGCGTTCCGTGGCGAGTTCTACCGCCGGTTCGGTTGGGGCCTGGTCGAAATGCCGACGCTGCTCTCTGTCCCGCCCGCGCTGCTGCCCGCCTCGGACGAGGCCCGGCGCGTGCGCCGGCTGCGCATGCCGGACCGGCCGCTCGTCCAAGAGCTCTACGATCGCCACGCCAAGGAGCGCGGCCATTTCACGATCGCGCGCAAGCCCGAGTGGTGGGAGCGCCGGCTGTGGGGCTACGAGGGCGAGTGGGTGGTGTACGAGAAGCGCCGTGGCCAGATCGAGGGCTATCTCCACGTGCAGGTGGACAGCGGGGACGGCCCGTGGAAGCTGGTACTGACGGTGAACGAGTACGTGGCGAACACGGCGGATGCGCATCGCGGCCTCACGGGCTACCTGCACGGCCTGCGCGACCAGGCGGTGGAGGTCGTCATGGCGACGTCGCCCGACGCGCCGTGGGCGGCGCAGTTCGCCGACGCCGCGAACCTGCGCGGCGACATGAAGATGGGCGTGGTGCGCAGCGCGGGCCACGCCGGCTATGGCGCGATGCTCCGGCTGGTGGACGTCAAGGCCGGGCTCGAGGCGCTGCCCGTATCGCGGGAGGCGCGCGGCGAGATCGTGCTGGAGGTGAAGGATGACGTGCTGCCGCAGAACGAGCGCGCCTGGCGCGTGCACGCGCGCGACGGCCGGCTCAAGCTGCGCGCCGAGACGGCACGCCACGCCGCGGGCCGCGACCGGCTGCCGCGGCTCGTCGTCACCGCCGAGACGCTCGCCATTCTCGCCGCGGGAGCGCTGAGCCCGGTCGTGGCCGCGGAGACCGGCCTGGTCGAGAACGTGCGCAATGCGGCCGAGCTCGTCGAACCGTGGTTCCGCGCCCGGCCCGTGTTCCTATTGCCGATGAACGCATTCTGACCCTGGTCCCGGCGCGACTCGCGCCGGCTTCGAAAGGCCCTCGCTTGCCGCACGCCGACCGCTGGACCCTCGTCTCGCCGCTCCGCCCGCGCTTTCGCGACACCGACGCGATGGGCCACATCAACAACGCGGTGTACATCACCTACCTCGAGGTGGCGCGACAGGAGTACTGGCGCGAGTTCAAGCAGGACGACAATTACCGTGTCGTGCCGTTCATCCTCGCGCACGTGACCATCGATTTCCGCTCGGAGGCGCTCGTGAACGAGACGCTCGAACTCTGCATCCGCTGTTCGCACGTGAGCACCCGGTCGTTCGGCTTCGATTACGTCATCCGCGAAGCGAAGACGCGGCGTCTCGTGGCCGAGGCGCACACCGTGCAGGTGTTCTACGACTATGCGAAGAAGGCGAGCATGCCGTGCCCGGACGACATGCGGGCGCGGCTCGAGGCGTTCGAGGGCCGCTCGCTCGCGCGCGAGGTACGCTCGTGAGCACGCGGCGCGGGACACGTGGCGACAGGCTGTCGCGGCGGCGGTTCGTGTCGCTGCTCGCGGCGTCGTCCGCGGCGGTGCTCGCGAACCCCGCCGTGGCCGCGAAGGTGGTGCCCGTGTCCCGCCGGAAAGCTGCGGCGGGCCCGGCGGCGAAGCCGCTTCTCGGGGTCGGGGCCGCCGACCAGAAGGAATTCGAGCGCCAGCGCGCGAACACCGTGGGCGCGCTCAAGGTGATCCGGGACTACAAGTTGCCGCCCGGTGGTGACCTGCCGGTGGTGTTCCGGCCGCTGCCCACCCCTCGCCGGGGTCGCTGACATGCTGCCCGAGAACCTGTGGTTCGCGACGATCGACGAGCTCTCGCCGGAGCTGCGCGCCGGCCGGCTCTCGCCCCTCGATCTCACGCGCGGCTTCCTCGACCGCATCGCGCGGCTGAACGATCACTTCAACGCGTACGAGCACGTCACGGGCGAGCGGGCGCTGGAGCAGGCGGCGCGCGCCGCCGCCGAGCTGCGTGCGAACAAGTGGCGCGGGCCCCTGCACGGTATCCCGTACGCGGCGAAGGACCTGTTCGACACTCGCGGCGTCCCGACCGCGTGGGGAACGTCGTTCCTCCGCGACCGCGTGCCCGACACGAACGCCACCGTGGTGAACCGTCTCGAGGCCGCGGGTGCGATCCTGCTCGGCAAGGCGGCGATGGTGGAGTTCGCGGGCTGCCTCGGCTACCGCTACGCCAACGCCTCCGCGAGCGGGCCCGGCCGCAATCCGTGGGACCCATCGCGCTGGACCGGCGGCTCGTCGTCCGGCTCGGGCGCCGCGATCGCGTCGGGGCTCGCCACGTTCGCGCTCGGCACCGAGACGTGGGGCTCGATCCTGTGCCCCTCCGCGTTCTGTGGGCTCACCGGCATCCGGCCCACGTACGGGCTGGTCTCGCGCGCCGGCGGCATGGTCGGCGCCTACACG
>JAHFBX010000254.1 GCA_023249815.1 Candidatus Eiseniibacteriota bacterium | reverse complement strand
ACCTGGACTCGATTCCCCATCTGCACATACCTCAGACCCGTCAGTACCGAGACCCGTCGTCGCAAGGGGAGTTCCAACGACACCCCTGCCGTGAGTGACGTGCGCCACCCGGGATCCCAGTAGAGCGTCGGCGGATACGGGGCGAGGTGCTCGTATCTCAGTGTGGAGACATTCGCTCCGAGTTCGAAGCCAAGCTGAACTCGCGAGCGGGCTGGCGTCGGGAACACCGCGGCCAGCGCCAGCGCCACAATGACGACACCGTACCCGCGCGCCAATGTGTTCCTCATCGCGCACCCTCTTGGGTGGAGCCTCCGAGCGCTCGACAGCCCCCACCCGTCCCCGGCGGCCTGATGCCGCACACCCGAACGTCGCCTAGTAGCTGCCGGCGCCGCCGCGCAGATCGCTGATCTGCGACTTCGAGCGCAGCTTCTCGACGTAGCCGTCGAAGAAGCGGCGCTGGCGCGCCTGGAGGATCTCGGTCGTCAGCTGGCCGCGGAGCTGATCGTTCAGGAGTGAGTCCGCCGCCACGACGATGCCGTCGAGCCGCCCGAACAACCAGCCTTGCGAGCCGCGGACCGGCCCGATGACGCGTGCCGGCGGCGCGCCGAGCATCATGCCCAACAGCTCGGGGCTCCCCGCGAGGCGCGGATCGGGCTGCGCCCGACTGAACTGAACGGGTGTCACGGTCAGGCCCACGGACTTCGCCGCGTCCTCGAAGCTCTGGCCCGCCTTGAGCGCCGCCACGACCTGGTCGGCCCGCGGCTTGCCGAGGTCCACGCGGTGCTCAGCGTCAGCGATCATCTTGAGCTGGTCCCCGATCTCCTCGCGCGACGGTGCGCCCGCGGCGTGCTGCTGTGCCACCTGCGCGATGACGAACTCGTCCTGGCCCTCGAACACCGGGCTCACGTCGTTCCGCTTGGCCGAAAGCCCCCAATCGGCCGCCTCGGGAACGTTGAACAGCTGGGGTGGCGCGTTGTTCTGGTCGTAGAAGCCGGTCTTCATCGTGGACAGGCCCTTCTCGGTGGCCGCCTTGGAGAGTCCCACGGACCTCGCACGAGCGGCGATGGCCTGGGCGTCCTTGTGCTGCTTGCGAAGACCCTCGGGGGCCGGACGCACCTTGATCACGATCTGCGACAGCTTCACTGCGCCCGGGAACGGGGGCGCGGTCTTCGTGCTCGACGTGTCCTTCGCCGGGTCCATGATCTTGAGCAGAAGGACGCGGCCGCCCTCCTGGACCGGCTCGATCACCGAACCTGGCGGCTTCGCGCTCACCGCGGCGCCGATGAGCGTGCCCAGCTCGTTCGGAGACAGCCAGCGATCGATGATGCCGCCGCGATCGGCGTTGGGCCCCTCGGAGTGGTCGCGCGCGAGCTGGCCGAAGTCTTCGCCCTGGTTCACGCGGTCGTAGAGGCTGCGCCCCAGATCCATCGCCGCCTTCACCTCGTCGGGCGTGTACTGCTTCGCCATCATGAGCAGCTCGAGCTGGGTGCGCGCCGGCGTCGCCATGCGCGTCTTGTAGGTCTCGTACACCTTGCGCAGCTCCTCCTCGGTGCCCGCGGAGCTGCCCGAATCGGCGGCCGGCACGGCGAGCACCGTGGCCGAGACGCGGTCATAGCGCTGATGGAACAATTGCAAGAGTTCGGGCTGCGACAGCTTGATAGACGCGAGCAGCCGCTCCTGGAGCTTGCGAACCGGAAGCTGGCCGCGGAGCATGTCCTCGAACGGGGACCAGTTGTTCTGCGGGTTCGCGAGCGCCTGTTGGTACTTGTTCGGATCGAACCGGCCGTCGGTCTGGAACGCCGGTGAGGCGACGAGCACCGAGGGCGGGTTCGTGCGCATCGCGTTCAGCACCTCGCCGTCGGTGACGCTCAGCTTCGCGTCGCGCGCCTGCTGCGCGAACAGCTTCTCGTTCACGAGCGTGCGCCACGCCTGTTGCTCGACCGACTTGATGTCGCGGTCCTGCGGGTCGGAGCCGAAGCGCTGCCGGTACGCGGCACGGGCTTCCTCGAGCGCGGCCTGCCACTGGTGGATCGTCACCTTGTCACCGTTCACGTTGCCCACGTTCCCGGCCAGCCGGGCCTGCGAGGACCGGTCGCCCAGCCCACCCAGGAAGCTGAATCCGATCAGGAACGACAGCACGGTGAGGATGGTGAGGACCCACCAGATCATCTTGGTCCGCTTGTTGCCGGACCGCAGGTAACCGAGCATCGGGACTCCAGGGAATGGGCGTGTCGGGTGATGGGCGGAGCGGGCGGGCATATTAGCAGCGTTGGGAACCGAGGACCAACCGCCGCGCGTGCTCGAAAGCCGTTCCGGAATCGCGCCGCGGGCGGGACCGCTCACTACCTTCGCCGACGCGCCGCTGATAACCTGACCTGAGCATCCCGCACCTCCGAAGCTGTGGCCGCCGGCCAGTCTTTGAGCTTCGGAGCCCGCATTTCCGTCGGAGGATCACCTTGAGTCCCGCGAGCGTTCCGGAAGGTCACACCCGCGGCTTCATCGTTCCCATCGGTGGCGCCGAAGACAAGGTCGGCGACGACACCATCCTCAAACGATTCGTGGAGCTTTCCGGAGGGCGCGACGCTCGCATCATCGTCATCCCGACCGCCAGCGAACTGCGCGACACCGGCCGGCGCTACGCGCGGCTGTTCGAAGGCCTGCGCGCGAGGAAGACGGTGGTACTGCCATTCGAGACACGTCGCGAGTGCGAGGACGCCGGGTCGCTCGAGCAGCTCGAGCAGGCGACCGGCGTGTTCCTGACGGGCGGCAACCAGCTGCGGTTGTCCACCACGCTCGGCGGAACGCCCGTCGCGAAGGCGCTTCGCCTCATGAACGCGCGCGGCGTCGTCGTCGCCGGAACCTCGGCGGGCGCGGCGTTCTTGAGCGAGCACATGATCGCGTTCGGCGACGAGGGCGCCACGCCGCGGGCCGGCATGGTGCACCTGGCGCCGGGCCTGGGGCTCACGAATCGCACCATCGTGGACCAGCACTTCCGCCAGCGCGACCGGCTCGGCCGGCTGCTCACGGCGCTGGCGTTCAACCCGTTCGCGGTGGGCATCGGCCTCGACGAGGACACCGCCGCGTTCATCGGACCGGACGAAACGCTCGAGGTGGTGGGCAGCGGCGCGCTCACCATCGTGGATCCGGCGCAGCTCGAGTACTCCAGCATGGACGCCGTCAAGCGCGGGGATCCCGTGTGCCTGCTCGGCGTCAAGCTGCACGTGCTCGTGAACCGCGCCACGTTCAACCTTCACCGTCGCGAGGCCGCGGCAGGTGCCGTGGCACGCGGCGATCGGTGACGCCATGAAACTGCTGGAGTCGTCGGTCTACCTGGGCCCCAATCTCTACGCACTGTTCCCGATCATCCGCTTCACGGTGGACCTGGAGGAACTCGAACACTGGCCCACCGTGCGCCTGGGGCGGCGCTTCGTGGACGGCCTGCTGCACGCGCTGCCGGGGCTCCACCAGCACGGCTGCTCCTACGAGACGCCGGGCGGTTTCGTGCGCCGCATGACCGAGGACGAGGGCACGTGGATCGGCCACGTGCTCGAGCACTGCGCGATCGAGATCCAGAATGTCGCCGGCGCCAAGGTCACGTTCGGGAAGACCCGCTCCGCCGGCGAGCCCGGCCACTACCACGTCATCTACCAGTACGAGGCCGAGGAGGTGGGGCTCGAGGCCGGCAAGCTGGCGCTCCAGCTCCTGCGCTCGCTGCTGCCCGCGGAGGTCGCGCCGCGCGACTTCCCGCCGACGTGGAACTGGGAGGCCGAACGCGACACGTTCATCCGCTACACGCAGCGGCGCGCGCTCGGCCCCAGCACCGCGTCGCTTGTTCGTGCCGCCGAGGCGCGCGACATCCCGTGGCTGCGGCTCAACACGCACAGCCTGATCCAGCTCGGCCACGGCAAGTTCCAGAAGCGCATCCAGGCTACGATCACGAGCGAGACGCGCCACATCGCGGTCGAGATCGCCTCCGACAAGGAGGAGGCGAACCGCATCCTGAGCGACCTCGGCCTGCCGGTGCCGAGGCAGGAACTCGTTCAGACCGAGGAGGACGCGGCGCGCGTCGCCACGAAGATCGGATTCCCGGTCGTCGTGAAGCCTTACAATGCGAACCACGGACGCGGCGTGTCCATCGACTTGAAGGACGGTCCCGCGGTGCGCGCGGCATTCCACGAGGCGCGCGAGCACAGCCGCTCGGTGCTGGTCGAAAGCATGATCCAGGGCTTCGACCATCGCATGCTGGTGGTGAACGGCACGCTCATTGCCGTGGCGAAGCGCGTCCCCGGCCACGTCGTGGGCGACGGCGTCCATACGATCGAGCAGCTGGTCGAGATCGTGAACCAGGATCCGCGCCGCGGCATCGGCCACGAGAAGGTGCTGACGAGGCTCGACCTGGACGCGCAGGCCGAGCGCTGCCTCAAGGATAAGCACTACGAGCGCAGCTCGGTGGCGCAGAAGGGCGAGGTGGTCTACCTGCGCCGCACCGGGAACCTGTCCACGGGCGGTACCTCGACCGACGTGACCGACCTCGTGCACCCCGACAACGCCGAGATGGCGGTGCGCACGGTCAAAGCCATCGGCCTGGATGTGGGCGGCGTGGACTTCCTCACCTGGGACATCGCGAAGTCCTACAAAGAGGCGGGCGGCGCCATCTGCGAGGTGAACGCGGCCCCCGGCTTCCGCATGCACGTCTCGCCCTCGGACGGCACGCCGCGCGACGTCGCCACGCCGGTCATCGACATGCTGTTCCCGGCTGGCATCCCGGTGCGCATCCCGATCACCAGCATCACGGGTACGAACGGCAAGACCACGACGGCGCGCATGGTGGCGCACGTGTTCCGCATGGCGGGGCGCTACGTCGGACTCACCACGACGGACGGCGTCTACATCGACGGCCAGCTCACGGTGAAGGGCGACATGACCGGACCCGTGGCCGCGCGCATGGTGCTGCGCGACCCCGGCGTGGAGGTGGCGGTGCTCGAGACCGCGCGCGG
>JAHFBX010000027.1 GCA_023249815.1 Candidatus Eiseniibacteriota bacterium | reverse complement strand
CGGCGCGAACTCGATCCCGCCCGGGGGCGTGCGAAGCCCACTCGGATCGAGCGAGAGCAGCAGCCGACCACCCTCACGTCTCAGGACGTAGGACACCAGGCCCCAGCGTGTCTGGAGACTATCCAACCGGACGCCTCCCTCTTCGAGCCAGTCCTCGGGGATGCCGGCGCCGATCACGAGCGAGCTATCGCGCTCTCGCTCGTACGCGAGCATCTCCTGGACCGAGCGCACGAAATCGGTGCCCACCCAGGTGTGCGGCATGTCACCGAGGAATCGCGCGTGACGGGGCTCGTGGTCCACCACTTCTGCCCACTGTCGCCAGCCGGCGGGCCGCCGGTCCTGCATGAACCAGTCCAAGAGCTCGTTCGCACGCTCGCGCCAGCCGAGCCGTACGAACGCGCCCACGTTCCGCAGCTCGTAGGGCGTGTAGGCGTCCCAGTTCTCGAGCCCGTCGCGCCGGCGCTTGAAGAACTCCCAGTAGCGTTCGAACGTGCGCTCGAGCGCCGCCGCTGGAAGCACCGGGCCCACCTGCACGGGCGAGAGCGCGATGGTCGTGCTCGTGGCGTCGAAGTCGCCGAGGTCGGAGCAGCCGGGGACGTAGTCGATGCGGTGGCTGAGCATCGCGGCGCGGGCCGCGGCCGCGAAATCACGCGCGAACTGGTCGCGGCTCGCGCGGATCCAGCTCGCGTCCGCCCGCTCGCCGAGCGTCCCGGCCAGCCACGCGGCATCCTTGTAGCCGCGGAGCGCGAACAGGTCGTCCCAATAGGAGTGCATCGGCTTGGCGGAGTAGCCTTCGTGACTGATGGACGGCGGCAGCAGGCCGAAGTAGGGCGCGTTCGCGCGCGTCCGCCACTCGGCCGTGCGGCGCTGCGCGCGCAGCGTGTCCAGGTACGCCGTCGCGGCGCGCACGTGGGGCCACAGCGGCCGCACGGTGGCGGTGTCGCCGGTCAGCCGGAGGTATTCCGCGGCGAGGAAGATGAACTCGCCGTGGCTGTCGTGCTCCGGCACGGGGTCCGAGCCGCGCCGGTCCACGCAGCACGGTACCTTGCCGTCGGCGTACTGGAACTTCGCGTACCACTCGAGGTAGTTGCGCACAGGCTCGCGCATACCGGAGCGGAGCAGGGCCGAGGAGGTGAGCGAGCCATCACGGATCCACGATCGCTCGTACGAACGCGATCCCGGCTGGATGCCTGCGCCATCCCGGTTGACGAGCACGTAGCCCAGCTGGGCGCGCAGTGTGGCGGCGATTTCCCCTCCGCTCCCGCCCGCCTTCAGCCCGAACGTCCCGAGCCGCGAGTTCCAGTCGCGCTCCGCGGCGGACTGCCAGCCCGCCGCGTCCGCGGACAGGAACGCGTGACGCGACGCGCCTCCCGCGCGCAGCGGCACGACCGCCACCACTTCGTTCACCTCGCCGGGTCCCAGGTCCATCACCCACCACAGCACGCCGGATGCCCTTGCCACCGGGTCACGCAGGGAATCCCGTCGCGGCACGGTCCCGGCCTCGAGGTGCGCCACGAAGTCTCCCTCGTCGAAGGTCATCGCGCCGAAGCGGTCAGGCGGCGGAGCGAACACGAGCTCCCGGCCGTCGTTCACGCGCACCCGGGCGCCGCTCCGCGCGAGGGACGAGACGCGTGCCGGTCCGCCGGCCACGTTCAGGAACTGGCTCGGGGGATTCACCTGGAATGGCCGGATCGCCACCGCGAGTGTGATGCGGCGGGACTCGGGCGCGAGATTGCGCACGCGGTAACGGGCCACGAGTTCCGAGGACTCACGCGGCCCCCGCGCAAATGCCGTGACTCGAAGCTCGACATACTCGAACGTTCGCTTGACCGACGGGATCGGGAGGGCTTGCGGCTCTGGCAACGCGACGGCGTTCCCGTGCGACCAGTTCCTCACGCCCTGCTCGGTGACGACGAAAGGTTCGAGCGAGAACTGCGCACGTCCCGTCTCCAGTCGCGCGTCCTCGTCCAGGAGCCCTTCCTCGTCGGCGCCATCCACGCCGATCACGGTCCAGTAGCTCTGCTCGCCGAGGAACCCGCGCGGGTAGTGGCCGCGCGGACAGTTCCTTGCCACCGCCGAGAGGAAGTGCTCCGCCGTGGCGCCCCACTCGAGGGGCTCGATCTCGACGTTCGCGAGCGCGATCGTGCGCGCCAAGCGCTGCAGCGGCCGCACGCGGAGCCTCCGCGCCTCGCTCTCCGGGAGTTCCAACCAGTCGCGACCGCCATCGCTCGAACGCACACGCCGGAGTTCACGCCACGTGCCCATGCCTTCGTCCGCTTCGAGCACATAGTCGCGGGGGTGACGCCCCACCACCCAGTCGAGCACGACGCCGCCGAACTCCCTCAACGTCCCGAGCTCCAGTGTGAGCGCGGGCTCTGTGTCTCCGGGGGCGCTCTCCCAGTCGGTCGTCGCGCTCGTGTCCACGGCGAGCGCGGCGTCGTGTCCGCGCGCTTGCGAGGAGGCGCTCGCCGTGACCGCGGGCGGCGTTCCAGGAACGGGCAGCGTCACCAGCGTCAGCTCGTCGAACCAGACCGTGCCACGGCCGCCCGATCCCGCCGTGATCGCGAACTCGATCGCGGCGGCATGGCGCAACTCCCCGCCCCCGAGCGGACCCCATGCGTACGAGATCTGGCGCTTGCGGATGCGCTCGGTGGTCCATTCGCGTGGGTATTCGTGGTTCACCTGATTGCACCACCACACGTTCTCGCCGCTCTCGTCCAATAGCTTGAACTCGAGGTTCTGGGGCGCCGTCGCGCCGCGGAGACGGAACTCGAACCGGTAGTTCACTGGCAGGTCGAGCGCGAGATTGCGGTGCAGCACGGCGTAGCCGCCGCCCTTCGTGAACTGGAAGTCCACGCGCAGCGCATTCCCGTGCGGCCCCGGCTCGGCGGTGAGCTTCATCTCCACACCGCTCGCAGGCAACGCGGTCCACGCGGCGGACGACTCGAAGTCGTCCAACACGCGCGGCGGCGGGAGTGTCTCGGCGTGCACGCCGCACGCGCTGGTCGCGAGCGCCATCGCTGCGATGACGACCGCGGCAAACTCCGTCCAGCGCCGCTCGCGCGAGCGGCGGGGCCGCGGCGCGATCACCCCTTCACGCTCCCGGCCATGACGCCGCGGATGTACCAGCGCTGGAGCACGATGAACACGAGCAGCACGGGCAGCACGGTGACGACCGCGCCGGCCATCATGAGTTCCGTGTCCTGCACGTGCTCACCCACCAGGCTCGCGAGCGCCACCGGCAGCGTGTGGTGACGCTCGTCCGAGAGCACGACGAGCGGCCACAGGAAGTCGTTCCAGGACGACATGAACACGAACACCGCGAGCGTCGCGAGCACTGGCGCCAGGTTCGGCAGCACGATGGAGCGATAGATGCGGCCCTCCCCGGCCCCCTCGAGCCGCGCCGAGTTCAGGAGGTCGTCCGGAATAGCCTGCGCGTACTGGCGGACCAGGAAGATGCCGAACACGCTCGCCAGCCACGGCACCAGCACGCCGGCGTAGGAGTTCACGAGCCCCATCGCCTTGAGCATCAGGAACAGCGGCAGCATTCCCACCTGTGCCGGGACGAGCATCGCGGTCAAGAGCAGCCGGAACAGTCCCTCGCGGCCGGGGAATCGGAGCTTCGCAAACGCGTACCCGGCCATGCTGCTCGTGGTCAGGACGCACAGCGTTCCGAGTACCGAGACGAGCAGGCTGTTCGCGAACGCGCGCGCCAGGTTCAGGTGCGAGAACAGTTCGACATAGTGCTCGAACGTGATCCGGCTCGGCAGCAGCGGAGGCGGCGACGTGTTCGCTTCGCCCGACGGCATCAGCGACGCGGACAGCATCCACAGCAGCGGCGCCACGGTGAGCGCCGCGCCGGCGATCAATAGCGCGGTCGGGAGCAGGCCCGTGAGCCGCTGTCTCATGTCCGACGCTCCCGTGGCTGCATGCGCATCTGGACGACGGTCGCCACCAGGATGACCGCGAACAGCAGGAACGCGAGCGCCGCCGCGTAGCCCATCCGCCACCAGCGGAAGCCCTGCTCGTACATGAGCAGCACGAGGCTGTTCGTGCTCTTGAGCGGCCCGCCCTGCGTCATCACGTAGGGCTCGGCGAAGAGCTGGAAGTAGTTGATGACGGTGGTGACGCTCACGAACAGGAACACAGGTGCCAACTGCGGGAGCGTGACGTTCCACAGGCGCTGCCAGCCGCTGGCGCCGTCCAGCTCCGCCGCCTCGTGGAGTTCGCGCGGCACGTTCTGGAGCCCCGCCACGAAGATGAGCAGGTTGTAGCCGAAGTTCTTCCACACCGCGAGTACGAGGATCGCGGGCAGCGCCCAGTGCGGATCCCCGAGCCAGTCCACGCGCGGCACGTTGAACTTCGCGAGCAGCGCGTTCACGAGGCCGTACTGCGGTTGGTAGAGATAGCGCCAGACGATGGCCACGGCGACGAGCGTCGTGACCACGGGAGCGAAGTAGACGGCGCGGAAGAGCGGCTTCCAGCGCGTGGCCTTGGCGTCCACGAGCAGCGCCGCGGCGAGCGACACCGCCACAGACAGCGGCGCCCCGACGAACGCGTAGACGATCGTGATGCGCAGCGAGTTCCAGAAGTCGGCGTCGCTCAGCGCATGCGCGTAGTTCCCGAGCCCCACGAAGCGCGCGCTGCTGGGATCGGCGATCGCGTAGAGATCGAAGTCGGTGAGCGAGAGCCACAGCCCGTAGAGCACCGGTCCGAAAAAGAACACCAGGATGAGCACGACAGACGGAAGCGCGAGCAGCAGTCCGGCGCGGGCCTGCCGTGCGGCGAGCGGCTCGTTCATGTGCCCCGCGCTCCCGAGGCCCGGCGCGTCGCGAGCCAGCGGCGCTTCTCGAGCATGCGGTCCACGAGCCGGTCGAGCGTGGCGAGCGCGGAATCGGGTGACGCCGCACCCCGGATGGCGCGGTCGGCCTGCTCCCAGACCCGGGTCGCGATCTCCTCCCACTCCGGTACCATCGGGCTCGGCGCCGTGCGCAGCAGCTGGTCACCGAACGCGCGCGTGCGCGGATCGGAGGCGAGTCCGCTGTCCGCCCACGACGCCGTCCGCGCCGGCAGGTCGCCGGTCAGCCGCCAGAAGCGCACCTGTTGTTCGGGGCGCGACAGGAAACGCATCAGCTCCCAGCACGCCTCCGGGTGCTTCGTGCCGTGGAACATGACGAGCGACGAGCCGCCCGCGGCGGATACGCCGGGCCCGGTCGGGCCGGGCATCACCGCGGTCGCCCACTGCGACTGGAGCGAATCCGGCAGCCGGCGCGCGAACTCACCCAGTTCCCATGGCCCGGTGATCATCATCGCGAACGTGCCGCGCTCCAGTTCCTGGTACTTGTTCGCGATCTCGTTGAAGCCGATCGCGGGGGCCAGGCCCTCGCGGAAGAGATCGACGTAGAAGTCGAACGCGCGCCTGAACTCGGGCTCGCGAAACGCGCCACGCGTGCCGCCGTCAGCGAGGAGCGGCGAGCCGGCCTGGAGGCCCAGCACGACCGGCGCCGTCCACTCGTTCGTGGGCAGGAAGATGGCGTAGCGCTTCGCACCGCCGCGCGCCTTGATCGCACGCAGGCAGCGCCGCCAGCTCTCCCAGTCCGTCGGCATCGCGTCGTAGCCCGCGCGGGCGAGCAGGTCCTTGCGATAGAACAGGAGCCGCGTGTCCACGTACCACGGCAGTCCGTACGTGACGCCGTCCAGGACATTTGTGTCCCAGATGCCACCGAAATAGTCGGCGCGCGAAAGTTCCGCGTTCGCGAGCCACGGATCGAGCGGCTTCAATGCGCGCAGCGTGCCGAATTCAGAGATCCAGCTGTTCCCGAGCTGGCCGAGGTCGGGCAGTGAGCCACCGACGTGCGCGGTGAGCAGTTTCTCGTGCGCCGCCGACCACGGAATCTGCTGCACGTGCACGCGGATGTCGGGGTGCTCGCGCTCGAACTCGCGGACCAGCTCGCCCACGACCTCGCCTTCGCGGCCCATCGCCCACATGCGCAGCGTGACCGGACTGCCCGCGCGACGGGCGCAATCGGATAGTGCGAGCGGGACGCCGAGCGCGAGCAGCAGCCACCACACGCGCTTCACCGGGGCGGCGCTCCCCCGCCGAGCCAGCCGCCGCGGAAGCCGGCCGCAACGAGCCCGCGTCGCAAGTGCGCGTTCTTGCGCATGACGCGCCACACCAGACCGCTCCGCCAGTTCTCGATCATGGCGAGGATGGGGCCCTGGTCGATGCCCAGATAGTCGTTGTCGAACCAGCCCACGCCGGGCACGATCGCGCCGGCTTGCGTGCGGGTGGAGTCGTTGAGCGTGGGATTGAACGCGTCCACGAAACCGTAGCGCCGGTAGACATGCTCGCCATAGCGCTCGCGCATGGCCATGAGCGCCGGTAGGGAGATCTCGGGCGCGAACGCGATGGAGCCGCCGGCGGCCGACGGCGACAGCGTCCCGTCGTCGTTCACGCGCGTGTGGCAGGCGCCACGCGCCTCGTAGGTGTGGAACTCGCGCTCGCGGCCATCGAGCATGAGTTTGGCGTCGATCGGTCCGTCGCACGCGGTGAGGCCCCAGACCTGCGCGTCGTAGCCGCGGAAGCCCGAGGGATTCGCGATGGCGTAGGCGCGCTGCGCGTACGTGGCGCGGCGCGAGTTCTCGAAGTAGTCGATGCCCTTCTCGCGCATGTACTCGTCCTGGATGCCGCGGAAGTCCACCCACACGTGCGAGTACTGGTGGCCGAACAGCGGTGGGAACCCAAGGTAATCCTGGCCGTGGAACGTTCCCCAGCGGTAGCCGTCCGTCCACGCGCGCCAGGTCTCGCGGCCCACCGCGTGCGTCGGCGAACCGAGCGCCAGCAGGTGCATGAACATCGCCTCGTTGTACCCGCGCCAGTCGTACGGCAGGTGCCCCTCGCGCGGCGTCCAACCGAGCGAGATGAGCGGCGGGCGCACGCGCATCCACTGCCAGTCCGCGCGCGCCACCAGCGAATCCGTCAGCGCGCGGATCCGGGGCTCAGGTTCGGTGGCGCGGTCGAAATACGACTGGCAGAACAGAGCGCCCATGAACAGCAGGCCCGTGTCCACGTCAGAGAGCTCGACGTCCTGGAACCGCGTACCCGAGCCGGGGTGAAGGAAATGGTAGAAGAAACCATTGTAACCCGTTGAACCCATTTGTGTTGTGTCCTGCCGTGAACCCCACATGAACGCCAGTGTTCGGAGCGTGCGCTCGGCGGCCTGCTCGCGAGTTATCCAATGGCGCTCGGCCCCGATCGGGTACGCGGTGAGCGCGAAGCCCATCGCGCCCACGCTGATGAAGGACCGTGCCGGCCAGCGATCGGGCATGAGGCCGGTGACGGGGTCGGCGAGGTCCCAGAAGAAGTGGAACGTGCGGCGTTCGAGCGTGTCCACGAATGCGCGCTCGGCCGGCGAGAGCTTCTCGACTTTGAGATAGGCGCCCGAGGCGGCCGGCGCCGAGGCCGAGCACGCCAGCGTCGCGAGCGTGACGATCGCGGCCAGCGGCGTGAGCCACTTGCGCGCACGGTTCACGTCGCGCTCTTCCGGCGCTTCGCCCGCGCTCGCGGACCGCTGGCGGCTCGGCGCGCGCGCGCGCCCGGCTCCGGCGAATCGGTGGCGCGGCGCCGTTCTTGAGGAGTGGCCCCGCACGACGCGCGCACCACCAGCCACGTCGGCAGCACCTCGTGGGAGTGGCTCGGCGCGGGTTCGCCACGGTCGTGGCGCAGCAGGCGCTGGAGCGCGCGCTCGCCGAGCTGGTAGGCGTCCACGTGCACGGTGGTGAGCGGCGGTGTCAGGTGCCTCGCCAGCGCGATGTCGTCGAATCCGGCCACCGCCATGTCGCGCGGCACGCGCACGCCCGCCTCGCGCAGCGCGCCGAGCGCGCCCACGGCCATGACGTCGTTCGCCACGAACAGTGCGGTCGGACGAGGCGACAGCCGGAGTACGGCCCCCGCGCCCTGGTAGCCGGACGGCTCGGTGAAGTCGCCGCGGATCTCGAGCGAGCGTGGCTGCGGCACGCCGGCCTCGCGCAGCGCGGTGCGATAGCCCTCGAGCCGTTGCTGCGCGTCGCGATTGTTCGAGGGCCCGGTGATCGTCGCGATGCGGCGGTGGCCGAGCCGCTGCAGGTGCCGCACCACGGCGTAGGCACCATCGAAGTTCGCGAGCGCCACCGTGTCGAAATCCGGCGTTTCGCCACCGGGCCCGAGCAGCACCACAGGGCAGCCCCAGCCGCTGGCACGGATCGCAGGGATCGACTCGGGCTCGGGCGTGAGGATCAACAGGCCGTCGATGCGACCGCGCATCGAGCGCAGCGCGCTCACGAGCTCGTGCGTGTCACTGTGCGAGCTGCTGACGAGGACGTGAAGCCCCTCCCGCCGCGCGGCCAGGTCGATGCCGCGGATGACCTCCGAGAAGAATTCGCCGTGGAGGTCGGGCAACAGCACGCCGATGGCGTGCGTGCGATTCGTGATCAAGCTCCGTGCGACGCCGTTCGGCCAGAAGCGCAGCCGCTCGGCCACGACGCGCACGCGATGCCGCGTCTCGTCGTTCACGCGGCCGCTGTCGTTGAACACGCGTGACACGGTGGCGACGGAGACCCCGGCCTCGCGCGCGACGTCTTTGATCGTGGCCATCGGCGGCTACGTCGCCCGGCCCAGCGTGATCTCGAGCCGGTGCGCCTCGCCGTCCAGGAGCAGCGGCACGCGCGCTTCGCCGTGGCTCACGCGCGCGGGTCGGCCGTCGTAGGTGGCGTCATGCACCGTCTCGCTCGAGCCGTCGGGATTGCGGACCGAGATCTCCACACGCGTGCCCTCGCCTCCGGGGAGCGTCCACGTCATCGTGTAGCCCGGCCAATCGTCGGGGATGCACGGCTTCACCACGAGCTTGTTGCCGGTCTCGAGCCGTACGCCCAGCACGGACTCGAGCGCAACCCGATACATCCAGCCCGAGGAGCCCGTGTACCACGTCCAGCCGCCGCGCCCGACGTGCGGCGCCACGCCGCAGACGTCCGCCGCGACGACGTAGGGCTCCACCTGGTAGCGGCGCGCGGACGGCGCGTCGGCGCCATGGCTCACCGGACTCAGCATGGCGAGCAGCCGTGCCGCACGGTCGCGCCGGCCGAGCTCGGCGAGCGCGCGCACGACCCACAGCGCGGCGTGCGTGTACTGCCCGCCGTTCTCGCGCACTCCGGCAACGTAGCCCTTGATGTAGCCCGGGTCCTGGGCCGTGTCGCGGAACGGGGGCGCCAGCAGCCGGATCAGACGGTCGGGCTCCGAGACGAGCCGCGACTCCACCGACGCCATGGCGCGCGCCGCGCGATCGCGCGGCGCGGCGCCGGAGAGCACCGACCATGCCTGTGCGAGCGCATCGATCTGGCACTCGTCGCTGTGGCGGGAGCCAAGTGGCTCGCCATTGTCGTACCAGCCGCGCCGATACCATTCGCCGTCCCAGGCTTCGGTCTCGAGCGCCGCCTGCAAGCCTTCGCGGTGGGCGCGCCAGCGCTGTGCGCGCACGAGGTCGTCGCGCCCTTCGGCGAGATCGGCCCAGTCGCCAAGGATCGCGCAGAGGAACCAGCCCATCCACACGCTCTCGCCGCGGCCCTCGCGTCCGACGCGATTCATGCCGTCGTTCCAGTCCCCGCTCCCGAACAGCGGCAGGCCATGCGCCCCGACGTCGAGCGAGCGCTCGATCGCGCGCGCTGCATGCTCGTACAGCGTCGCGCGCTCGAGCGATCGCTCGGGTTGCAGGTAGGCTTCGTCCTCGCCAGCGGCCAGCGGCCGTGCCGAGACGAAGCTCGCGGTCTGATCCAGCAGCGTGTTGTCTCCAGTCGCCTTCACATACGTCGCCGCGAGGTAGGGTAGCCACAGCAGGTCGTCCACGAAGCGCGTGCGCAGCCCGCGCGAAAGCGGTGGGTGCCACCAGTGCAGCACGTCGCCCTCCACGAACTGGTGGGCGGCGTTCAGGAGCAGCTGCTCGCGCGCCAGCTCCGGCTCGAGCGCGAGCATCGACAGCGCGTCCTGGAGCTGGTCGCGGTAGCCGAACGCGCCGCCAGACTGGTAGAACGCCGAACGTCCCCAGATGCGGCACGAGAGCGTCTGGTAGGGCAACCAGGCGTTCACCATCAGGTCCAACTCGGGCGCCGGTGTCTCGATGTGCACCCGCGAGACCCGATCGTGCCAGGCCCCACGCGCCGACGCGAGCGAGGCGTCGGCTGCCGCGAGGCCTGAGAACCGCGCGAGCAGCGCCGAGGTCTCCGCCGCGTCCGCGCCCTCTCCCATCACGAACGTGAGATCGCGCACTCCTCCGGGCTCGAGTTCGAACGACACCCGCCAGGCGAAGCACGGGTCGTGCATCGGCCCGGTGACGCCATCGAACGCGGCGGGTGAGCGCAGCGCGTGCGGCCCCGACGTGCCACCGTGGCGGCCCACGAACGACAGCCGGTCCGTCGTCGCCGAGACCGTGGCGCCCTCGGTCGTGACGACGCGCGAAAACGCCACGGCGTCGGCCCAGGCGCCGGCGGCGGCGTTGCGCGCGAGCAAGGCACCCGTTCGCGGATCGTGTGCCGTGACGACGCGGCGCGCGATCCCGTCGTCGGGGCCCAGCACGAGCCGCGCGCAGGTGTACACGGCGAGCGAGCGCGTCGTCTCGCCGAGATTGCGAAGCTTGAGCCGCACGAGCTTCACCGGTGCCTCGCGGTCCACGCTCACGCACGTCTCGTGGACCAGCGATTCGGCCTCGAGCCGAAACGTGCTGTAGCCAAGGCCGTGGCGGACTTCATAGCCCGCGGGGTGCGGACGCGGGCCCGGGAGTGGCGACCACGCCGCGCCCGAGGAGAGTTCCTGCAGGTAGAGCGCCTCGCCGTGCGGATCGAGCAGCGCGTCGTTGCTCCACGGTGTCAGCCGGTGCTCGCGGCTGTTTCCGCTCCACGTGAAACCGGCGCCCGACTCGCTCACGAGCGTCCCGAAGCGCTCATTCGCGATGACGTTCACCCAGGGCGCCGGCGGCATGCGATGCCCGCCCGGTCGCCTTGGATCGAGGCGCACGACGTATTCGCGGCCATCTCCGGAGAATCCGCCGAAGCCGTTGTCGAAGCGCAGCGCCTCGCGCGCGCGTCTCGGCCCGCGGGCACGGGCGACGCCCTCGAGTCGCGGGGCCGGGCGCGCGTGGTTCGAGGGCTCGGGCTCGTCGACCGGCTGGCGGAGCACCGCACGCGTGCCCTCGCGGACCACGATGCGTGCACCGGCCTCGATCGCCATCCGTTCCGGCAGCTCGAGCGGGCGCGCCAGGACAACGCCGGGTTCGCCCTCGCCGCCGGCGGGCACGCCGCCCACGGCCACGAGTGTCGCGTCGATGCCATGTGCGCGCCACAGCCGCAGCGCGCGATGGAGGCCGGCCCACTCGGCCGAGGCGCCCGGTTCGTCGAGCCTCACGACCACCAGCGGCGAGCGACATGGGATGCCGAGACGCGCCCGCACGGGCGCGTCATCACCCGCGGCGCGTAGCACATCCTCCGACGTGCGCAGTCGCGGATCGCCGTAGAGCAGTGCGCCCGCAAGTTGCGACGCCCACTCCGCGTCCTGCGACGTCAGGCCTGCCCGGTCGAGCGAGCGTCGCGCCGCTGACTGCGCGGCCGAGAACGCGGCGTCCACAACGGCTTCGCTCGCGTACGCGCGCAGCGTCTGAAGCGCGCCGTCCCGGTCCGCGGCAGCCGCCAGTACGAACGTCCAGCGCCGCTCCTCGCCTGGGCCAAGCTCGACTACCCGCCGCGTCGCGAACACGGGATCGAGCACGCTGCCCGTGCTGCCCGACAGCGGTTGGCGGTTCGCGAGCCCGGCGGGGCGCGACCACGACCTGCCGCGGCCGAGGAAGCGCGCGCGGTCAGTCTCGTACTCGTACGCGCCCTCGCCGAGCAGCGAGTGGGCCACCACGGGATGGGATTCTCCAGGCGAACGCGGCCGGCGGCTCGCGATCAACGCGCGGGCCTCCGCGTCCCATTCCGTCTGCACGAACAGCTTCGAGAATGCGGGGTGGGAAGCGTCGGCGTCGGGATCGTGCAGCACGAGTTCGAGGCAGCCGGTCAGCTCGATCGTGCGGCGCCGCTCGGTGTGGTTCCGCACCGTAAGTGTCCGCAGCTCGGCGTCGTGCTCGGGCGCCACGCACACCTCGAAACGCGATTCGATGCCGTGGTCGCGCTGGGACCAGGCGATGACCCCCGAGCCCGCTGCGACGTGTCCCTGGCCGAGCGGGCGCGACGACGTCGGCCGGAGCAGCGTCCAGGAGCGACCGAGCGCGTGGTCGCGGAGCCAGAATCGCCAGCCATCCGCGTCCTCGATCCGCTCCCCCGCCCAACGCGACAGCGCCGAACCGCGCCACGTCGAGCGGCCCATGCCGGCCTCGGTGAGCCACACCGAATAGGAGCCGTTGCCGAGGAGGTGGACGACCGGCACCTGCGCCTGGAGACGCGGCGGTCCGCTGCGAAGCGCGGTCGAGATGACACTCACGGCATGCTTCTCACGGCAGGACCACGAATCGCGTGTGACGCGTCTCGTCGCCAGCGCGGACGCGGAGCCAGTAGACACCGGCGGAGAGTCCGGCGCGCTCGACGTCGAGCGAATGCGCGCCGGCGGACCTCGTGCGATCGGAGAGCCGGCGCACCTGCCGGCCCTGCAGGTCCAGAAGGTCCACCTGCAGCAGCCGCTCGCGAGCCAGGCGGAAGGCGAGGCGCGAGCGAGACGTCACCGGGTCGGGTGTCATCCGGTCCAGCTCGAGCGTCGCCGGCTCGCCTCGCGGCGTGACGCCGAGCACGAACGGCTGGAAATCGGCGCGCGACAGCCCCTGCGCGATCGCGGGATGCGACATGAACCGCTGCCAGGGTTTGCCGTTCAGGTGGTTCTCGATCATCACCAGGATGGGCCCCTGGTCGATGCCGATGACATCGGTCGCCACCCACGGCCCGATGGACAGGTTGAACCCGTCCTTCCAGCCGTAGGGCCCCCACAGCGTGGGCCGGTAGGTGTCCCACATGTGCTGAATGAAGGCGATGGATTCGTCGGGTGTGAATACGATCGAGCTGATCGCGGCGGTCGGCGTGATGGTGCCGTCGTCGTTCTGAGCCGGTGGCGCGCCGCGCGCCTCGTACCCGAACGGTCCGTCGCCCGCGGTCAGCCCCCATTGGTTGGCGGCATAACCGATGGCGCCGAGCGGGTTGGCGATGCAGTAGTTCCGCTGCGCGAGTGTGGCGCGACGCGAGTTCTCGAAGTAGTCGTGCCCCTTCGATCGCATGTACGCATCGGCGATGTTCCGGAAGTCGATCCAGCAGTGCGAGTACTGGTGCGTGAACAGCGGCGGGCAGACGACGAAGCTGTAACCGTAGTGGGTCTGGTAGTGATACCCGCTCGTCCACGTGCCCCACGCCGACGCCGGTACCGGCCGCGACGGCGAGCCGAGCGCCAGGATGTACAGGACCATGGCCTCGTTGTAGCCGATCCACTGGCCGAACCCGAGGAACCCGAACGCGGGCTTCCACCCCATCATGATTCCGGGGTTGAAGTTGCGCATGAAGTTCCAGTCCGCACGCTGGTAGATCGAATCCGCCATGGCGCGGATTGCGACCTCGGTGGTGTCACCGGCGTCGAAGTACTGTCGCGCGTCGAGCATGCCGGCGAACAACAGCGCCGTGTCGATGGTGGAGAGCTCGACGTCCGTGCCGAATCGCGTCGCCGAGTTCATGTTGAGGAAGTGGTAGAAGAAGCCCTTGTAGCCGATGGTGCCGAGCGACAACGTCCCCTGCGGGCCGTTGTAGAACGTGAGCAGCGTGCGGTGGACGCGCGCCGCGCCCAGCGCGCGGCTGACCCAGCCGTGGTCGATGCCGATCGGGATGGCGGAGAGCCCGAAGCCCACCGAGGCGATGCTCGCGAACGTGGAACCGGGGGCGCTCCGGTCGCGGATCAGCCCGTTCGCCGGGTTCACCTCGCTCCAGAAGAAGTCGAACGCGGAATGCTGCAGCGTGTCGAGCAGCGCGGCCGTGGTCTGCGCCGCTGCGGGCGGGGCGAGTGAGAGCGTGAGGACGAAGGCTGTGATCAGGCGTCGCATGGAGGTCCTTAGAAGAGAAGTCCGAACGAGAAGCGGTGCGTGTCTTCCAGGCGGCCCTGGTCGGCCCAGGCGTAATCCACGTGGTACCGGAGCCCGTCGAGCGAGCCGCGGAAGCCGGCGCCGCCCGTGAGCCCCACTTCGGAATCCTCGAGGAACAGGCTCTGCCATCCGAGTCGCACGGCCAGCGACTCGCGGAACAGCAGCTCGGCGCCGAGGCTCACGCTCTCGGTGTTGTCCGAGGGATGGAGCGCGTCGGCGGCGAGCAGCAACCGGGTGTCGCCGCCCAACGCGAGCGGTTGCGCGACGCCGACGCGGAACGTGATCGGCACCGCGAACGCATCCGTGTCGCGCGATCCGGGCAACGCGGGATTGTCGCCGTTCTGCCCGCTGACGTTGTCGTAGAGGATCGCGAGGTCGCGTCCCGAGTACGCGGCGCTCGTGCCGAAGTTCGAGAGGCTCGCGCCGATCCGCAGCCCCTCCGCCGACAGCCGGTAGAGCGTGCCGGCCGTGAACGTCATCGTGCCGGCCGAGGTGTGGAAGATGGTCTCCTGGAGATAGTTCACCTGCGCCGCGGCGGCGAAGCGCAGCGAGAAGCGGTGCGCGAAGCCGAGCGCCACGGCCTGGTCCGACACGGTGAAGCGTTCGCCTGTGCCGAGCGGCTGGGCCACGGTGCGAACCGGCATCTCGCCCGAGTTGAGCGACGTGAACGTGCCGTAGATCGTCCCCACGCTCCCGAGTGGGTGCGCGTACGCGATCCAGTCGTGACGGATCCCTGCGAACCAATCCACGTGCGACATCTCGAACGAGCGCTTGTCCAGGAGCGCGACCGCGCCGGGGTTGTAGAACGCCCCGGCGAGCCCGTCGCCCCCGCCGGCGCCCGCGTTGCCCATGCCTGCGAACCGCGCGTCGGGCTCGATGAGCGTGAACGCGCCGAACGTGGTGCCCGTTTTGCTCTGCGCTCGCGCAAGGCCCGCCAGCATGAGCGTGGCGAGCAGCGCCAGGAGCAGGACCAGGAGCAGCGCCGCGACCGAGAACGAGCGAATGCCGGTGGGGTTCGCCATCACTTCACCACCGCGAACTTGCCGGTGAAGCCCGGCTTCCCGGGCGCTTCGACCCGATAGACGTACAGACCAGGCGCCACGTCGAGGTTGTCCTTGCTGCGCAGGTTCCACCCCAGGAACCCATCGAACGAACCGTCCTGCCGCAGCGTCTGCACGAGATCGCCATGCACGTTGTAGACGCGCACGGTGGCGCCCAGCGCCAGCCCCCGGAACTCGATGCGCCGCTCGCCGCGTCCCTTGATGTTGAACGGGGCGGGTTCGAAGCTGGCGGCGCCGAGATAGGGATTCGGCACCACGTAGGGCTCGCCCCCAGCCGCCGTGGCGGCGGCGGTTTCGCCGACGGTCGTGAACTGGAAGCGGTCGCCGGCCTCGAACGGGACTCGGAGCCTCAACCGCCACACGTCGCCGGCGCCGGGCGGCACGAGCGCCCCGCGTGACGCCTGGTCGGTGAGGTCCAACTCGAGGCGCCAGGTGATGTCGCTCGTGGAGAGCGTGGCGCCCACGGGGCGCGTGAGCACGTCGACGCGCTCCGTCCCAGTGGACAGTGTGCCATCGT
>JAHFBX010000253.1 GCA_023249815.1 Candidatus Eiseniibacteriota bacterium | reverse complement strand
GCTCATGAGCCGCCTGCTGGACCGCCCGGTGCAGACGTTCTCGGTCGGTTTCGACGCGCCGGGCCCGTACAGCGAGCTGCCGTTAGCCCGTCGCGTCGCCGAGCACTGTCGCACCGAGCATCGCGAGATCACGGTGGGCGCCGCGGACCTGCTGCGTGAGCTGCCGTCGCTGGTCTGGCACCAGGATGAGCCGATGAGCGAGCCCGCCGCGATCCCCACGTACATGGTGTCACGACTCGCGCGCGAGACGGTCACGGTCGTGCTCACGGGCGAGGGTGGCGACGAGCTGTTCGCAGGCTACCCCAAGTATGCCGTCGAACCGTGGGCGCGCCAGCTCGCCTCGCTGCCGGCTCCGCTGCGCGACGCGTTCCTGTCCGGCGTCGTGGACCGGCTGCCATTCGGATTCCGCAAGCTCCAGGTCGTGGGACGGAGCGGGCGCTTCCGTGACGAGCCTGAGCGGCTCGCGGCGTGGTTCGCGGGCTTCGTCGGTCGCGAGCGCGACCGGCTGCTCGGCGCGAGCCTGCGCTCACACGCGGACGCCGGCGTGATGCCGTTTCGCGACGCGCTGGCGGACACCGCGGCACGCTCCGGACTCGACCGCATGCTCGACGTGGATCTGCGCGTCTGGCTCGCCGACGATCTGCTCGTCAAGATGGACAAGATGAGCATGGCGGCGTCGGTCGAAGCGCGCGTGCCGCTGCTCGATCTCCCACTCATCCAGTGGGCCATGCGGCTCGGACCGGAGCACAAGCTGCGAGGTCTCGAGGGCAAGGTGCTGCTCAAGCGGCTCGCGCGGAAGCTCCTGCCGCGAGACGTCGTGGATCGGCCGAAAGTGGGGTTCACGGTGCCGCTCTCGCCGTGGTTCCGTGGTCCGTTGCGACCGCTCCTTGCCGACACGCTGCTGTCCACGCGCTGCCTGCAACGCGGTTGGTTCGACGCGGACGCCGTGCGCGCAGCCGTGGACGACCACGTCACGGGTCGGCGCGACCGTGCGCGTGAGCTGTGGACGCTGCTCACGCTCGAATGGTGGCACCAGGCGTGGGTGGACGGCAACGGCGTGCGGCCCGAGACGTGGCGCGTCCCGCCCCGCGTCGTCGCGGGGGCGGCATGACGCTGGCCTCCCCCGGCTCGAACGGGCATCATTCCGCATCCCCCGAACCGGAGCGCTCCCGAGCATGAAGCTCGTCATCCAGATCCCGTGCTTGAACGAGGAAGCGTCACTCGCAGTGACGCTCGCGGACTTGCCGAAGCAGCTGCCGGGCATCGACTGTATCGAAGTGCTCGTCATCGATGACGGCAGCACCGACCGCACGAGCGAGGTGGCGCGGGCGAACGGCGTCCGCCGCGTGCGGCGGTTCCCCGCCCGGCGCGGCCTCGCGCACGCGTTCGATACGGGACTTCGCGAGGCGCTCGCGATGGGCGCCGACGTCATCGTGAACACGGACGCGGACAACCAGTACGTGGGCGGGGACGTCGCGAAGCTCGTGGAGCCCATCCTCGCGGGTCGCGCGGACATGGTGGTGGGGAGTCGACCGATCGAAGCCATCGCGCACTTCTCGCCGCTCAAGAAGGTCCTACAGCGGCTCGGAAGCCGTGTCGTGCGCGCGCTCTCGAACAGCGATGTGCCGGACGCCACGTCCGGGTTCCGCGCCTACAGCCGCGAGGCGGCGCTTCGGCTCACCGTGCTCACGAGCTTCACGTACACCCTCGAGACGCTCATCCAGGCGAGCCAGAAGAACATCACCATCGCGCACGTGCCGATCCGCGTGAACGGCAAGCTGCGCGAATCCCGGCTGTTCCGTGGGATGGGCTCGTACATCACGCGCTCGCTCGGCACCATGGTGCGCGTCTACCTGCTCTACCGCCCACTGCGCTTCTTCCTGGCCCTCGCCGGGCTGTTCATGAGCATTTCGCTCGCGCTGTTCGTGCGCTTCCTCGTACTGTTCTTCACCACCCCGGGCCAGACCGGCCACGTCCAGTCGCTCGTGGTGGCCGGGGTACTGGCGGTGATGGGCACGCTGTTCGTATCGCTCGGCGTGCTCGCGGATCTGTCCGCGATGAACCGGCGACTGCTCGAGGAGATCGTCGTGAACACGCGCAAACAGCAGCTCGGGCCCGGGCACGTCGGCGGGGAGGCTCGTTGAGGCCGGCGCGAGTCCAGGGCGGGGAGCCCCGCGCCGCGCGGCACGTGTTCGTTCGCGAACCGCTCGACATCGGCGGAATCCGCACACCGGTGCCCTGGCTCCAGGTGCTGGGACGGCCGCACCTGCGCCACACCCCGTGAGCCGCCCCTCACTCGCCATCCTCCTCCAGTTCACCGTGTCGGCCGTGTTGCTCGTCGCGCTGGCACGCAAGGTCCCGCTCGCCGAGGCTGCGTCAGCGCTCGGTCGCGTGCGGCCGGGGACGTTCGCGGCCTGCGTGCTGCTGGCACTCGTCGGGTACTGGGGCCGGGCGAGGCGCTGGGCGCTCCTGCTCGAACGAAGCGGCGTGCCGATCACGCCGCTCGCCAGCTACCGCCTCACGCTCGTGGGCACGTTCTACGGGCTCGCCACGCCCGGACGCGTCGGGGAGTTCGCGCGCATTCTCCACGTGAGAGCGCCGCGCTCGGACACGCTCCCGTCGGTGGTGTGGGATCGCGTCGTGGACGTGCTCCTGCTCGAGCTCCTGTGCGTGCCCGCGTTCCTGTGGGTGCCGGCGTGGCGGGGGCCGTTGTTGCTTGCCTACCTGGGGCTCGTGCTCGCGACGCTCGTGGGCATCGCGCTGCTGGCGAGCCCGCCTGCGGTGCGCGCGCTTGCGCGCGCGATCCCACCGCTCGCGAGGCCGCTCGGCCGTTGGAGCGAGCACTCGCGAGGGTTGCTGCGGCGTGCGTTCAGCGGCGCCGGTATCCTCTGGGGCTGTTTCTTCTACGTGTTCATGTACGCGGTGGGCTGGCTCCTGCTCCGGGATGTCGCGCCGCACGCCTCGGTGCGACTGGTCGTGGGCCAGCCCCTGATCGCGCTGCTCGGGAACCTCCCGGTGGCGCTCGGCGGGTTGGGACTCCGCGAACAGGTGAGCGCGGCGATGTTCGAGCAGTTCGGGGCGGGAGCCGCGACTGGTGCGGCGTACTCGCTGCTCATCTTCACGGTCCTGACTCTCGTGCCGGCGCTGCTGGGCTTCGTGGTGTCGAACCTGATGGACGGCGGCCGGTCTCCGGGCCGGGAGGACGCCCGATGATGGACAGTCGATCACCGTGGTGGCGGCTGCTGCTCTCGCCGGGCGGCTGGTTGGCACTCGGCATGATCGTGCGATTGGTCCACGTGCTGTCCCTCGGCAACGAGTACTTCTTCGGGGACACGGCGGAGTACGAGCAGGTCGCACTGCGCATCCTGCACGGCCAGGGGCTCGGCGAATCGAGCCCGCGCGCGCCACTCTATCCGCTACTGATGGCGCTGTCGTTCTGGCTGGGCGGCGAACAGAACTTCATCGTGATGCGGTGGTTCCAGCTCGTTCTCGCGTTCGTCCAGATGCGGCTCGTCGTCCGGCTGGCGAACCGAATCGGCGGCCTCGCCGCCAGCGCGTTCGCAGCGCCGCTCATCGCGCTCACGCCCACGGTCGTGTTCTCCGCCGGGCTGCTCTATCCCACGCTGCTCTACTCCACGCTGCTGTTCTCGGTCACGCTGCTGGCGTGGGAAATTGCCGACCGCCCGACGACGGGCCGGGGTGTCGCGCTCGGCGTGCTGCTCGTACTCGCGTGGCTCACGGACATGGTGGTCCTGGCCCCCGCGCTGGCCATCGGCACGTGGCTGCTTGCGCAGGCCCGCCGTCAACCGGGCCCGCTGTGGCGCGCGCTCGCGGTCACGCTGGTCACCGGGCTCGCGATCGTGGTGCCCTATGCCATGCGACTTCGCGCCCAAGGCGGCGATCGCGTATTCATGGGCAAGGCCCAGGCGGTGCTCTACTTCGCGCGCACCGACACACTCATCTCGCGTCCGCGCTGGATCCGGACGCCGCCAGGTGAGCCGTTCACGTCACTTTCGGCAACGGCCTTCGTCGCGCGCGAAACGCGCCTGTTCCGCGCCCGGCCCGGGGCGTACGTGCACGACTACGTGATGGAGTTCCTCCATTTCTTCCAACCGCTCCCGGACCGGGTCACTTCGAAGAACCGGTACAACAGGCCGTGGGTCCTGTGGGTGGGAGCCGCCTGGTTCCTCCTGCTCCTGCCCACGACCATCCTGGGGCTATTGCGCGCGCGAGCGCCGCGCTCGGGCCGACTTCTGCTCGCCGCGGTCGTGATCACGACCGCGGCGTTCTACGCGTGCTTCTTCACGCAAACCCGCTATCGGATCCCGGTGGAACCCCAGATGGTGGTGTTGGCGGCGCTGGCGCTGGCGACTGCGTTCCCTCGCCTGGGGCGTGTGTGGGCGGACCCCTCCGCGGCGGAAACGGATCCGCATCGGTGAGGCTCGCCCCCGGCGTCTGGGTCGTGGCCGGTACGTTCATGCTCGGACTGGCGGGGCTGTTCGTGCGCGGGGCGGTCGGAGACGTCGCCTCGTTCGTGTGGCTTGGTGTGTTCCCAGGTTTGGCACTGGTCAGACTGCTCCTGCCGGGCGCGCCGCCCGCGACGCGCTGGACGCTGGGTGTGGCACTCTCGCCCCTCGCCGCAGCGGTCTTGGGCTGGGCACTGCTCCATGCGGGTCAGTCGCTTCATAGCTCCGCGCGGCTCGTGGCGATGGCCAGCTGGCTCCTGTTCGCGGGTGGCGAGGCGCGAGCGGTGGCAACCACCGCGCCCACGGCCGCGGACGCGCCGGGTGATCGCCCTGCGTGGGGCTGGGTGGTCGCCGCAATGGCATTCGTGGCCATTCCGCTGGCGAGCTCCGAGTGGTTGCGCGTGCGCGGCCCCACCTGGGTCCACGCGGGCATCGTGTGGGACATCTTCGAGGGCGGCACCCCGCCGCAGGATCCGCGCTTCGCCGGACTGCAGCTCAACGACGCGTGGTTCTACGACTTGTTCATCGCGCTCTCCGGCGCGCTGCGCGCCGCTCCGGCGCCGTTCACGACC
>JAHFBX010000252.1 GCA_023249815.1 Candidatus Eiseniibacteriota bacterium | reverse complement strand
GGCGCCGTTCGAGGACATCGTGCGCGGCTCGGTCCCGGTCCGGAAGCTCCAGGAGCGGCTCCTCTCCGCCATCAAGCTGACGCAGCCCGAGCTCCGGCAGGCCTACCGCGACCGCTATGACCGCCACTCGGCGACGCTGCTCGTGGTGCCGGCCGCCGATACCGGCCGTTCGTCCGGCGACGAGGCGGCGCTGCGCAAGGTCTACGAGACCTACCGCACGCGTCTGGCGACGCGCTCGCGCACGCAACTCGAAGTGCTCGCGATCCCCAAGTCGTACGGCGACGAGGAGATCAAGGCGGCGATGGACATGGCGAAGAGCCTCTACGACCGGGCGCTCCGCGGCGAGGACTTCGTCCAGCTCGCGCGCGATTACTCGGAGGGCCCGAACGCCGAGCGCGGCGGCCTGATCGACCGCTGGCTCTCGCCCAGCGAGCTGGGCGGCGTGGTCTCGGCCGCGCTCCAGGTGAAGAAGCCGGGCGAGCTGATCGAGCCGCTGCGCGAGGGCGGCCGGGTGATGCTGTTCAAGATCATGGACCCGGCCCAGGACACCTCGCGCACGAAGACCCCGCCGCCCTACCCGGGCGCGGTCAAACTGTCGCAGATCCTCATCAAGGTGCGGCCCGCGCCCGAGTCCCAGCGGCGGCAGCTGCAGGACGTCCAGGCCATCGCCACGCGCGCCCGCGCGGTGGGGCTCTCCAAGGCCGCGACCGAGAAGGGCCAGTCCACGTTCAAGACCGGCATCTACGACCAGTCGAACGCGCCTCCCCAGCTCTTCGCCGTGCCCGAGGCCGCCGAGTGGGGCCTCGCCGCGAAGCAGGGCGACGTGAGTCAGGTGTTCGAGGGCGGCGATGCGTTCGTGGTGGTGCAGGCGGCGCTCCAGCACGCGGCCGGGCCACCCACGCGCGAGGAGGTGGGCGAGCAGCTCCGCATGATCGCCGACGCCGAGCACCGCGTGGACATGGCGAAGCCGCGCGCGGACTCCGTGCTCGCGGCGCTCAAGGCCGGCCGCACGCTCGAGCAGGCGGCGCAGTCGGTGCGGCTCACCACCCTGCCACTCCAGATCACGCGCCAGCAGCCGGACCCGAGGCTCCAGGGGAGCCCCGAGCTGATCGGCATGATCCTCGCCGCGGCCCCCGGCAAGATGGTCGGGCCGTTCCGCTCGTCCCAGGGCTGGTTGTTCGCGCGCAAGGACGGCATCGGGACGTCGCCGGACTCGCTGCTCACCGACCAGCTCAAGGGCCAGCTCACGACCGAGATCCTGGGTGCCCGCCAGCGCCGGTTCTTCGACGGCTACATCGAGCGCCTGCGGAGCCAGTCGAAGATCACCGACGCGCGGGGCCCCTCGAGCGGGATGTAGCCCCGCTCATTCGACCGGCTTGTTGTCGTTGCCGCCCTTGGCGGGCGGCGGCTCGCGCTCGAGCTCGTCGCCGATCTCGCGCTGCGCCTTCTTGAACTCGCGGATCGCCTGGCCGAAACCGCGGGCCATCTTGGGGATCTGGCTCGGACCGAACAGCAGCAGGATCACGAGCACCACGAGCATGATTTCTGTTCCGCCGAAATTCACTTGGACTCCCTCCGTGTCTCGGGCCCCGCCGTCACGGCTGGATCACGAGCCGGCTGCGGTCGCTGCCCACCAGGACGGACACGTCCGCCAGTTCCGAACTCCACTCCTGACGCACGAGCGGCGGCCCGCCGAGATAATGCGCCACTTCGGCGGCGAGCGAAAGGTCGGCCCGGCGGGCCACCACGAACGACGCGAAGTAGTCGGTACGGTCGGCGTTGCGCACGTCCGTGACCTGGAAACCGCCCTCGCGAAGCCAGGCCGCCACGCGCGTGCCCACGCCGGGCTCGCCGGAGCCGTTCAGCACCTGCACGCGCACGACGTGGCGGCCCGATCGCCGGGCGGCGCGGTTCCGCGGCCCGAACAGCGACCATGCCGCTGACGCCACGAGCGCCAGCACGACGAGTGCCAAGAGCGAGAGCCACAGTCGCGAGCCCCTAGCGCCGCGTCGCGCCACGCGCCCCTCCCCGTGTCAGACGCTTGGACCGCGCCGGCCGCTCCCGCGTCGCGAGCGCCTTGCGGAGCCGCGCCCAGGTTTCGGCGAGGGAC
This sequence comes from Candidatus Eiseniibacteriota bacterium, assembly GCA_023249815.1. Lineage (GTDB taxonomy): Bacteria > Eisenbacteria > RBG-16-71-46 > RBG-16-71-46 > RBG-16-71-46 > JAIOPA01. The sequence goes on along the minus strand of JAHFBX010000252.1, from coordinate 2,929 downwards.
TCCGGCAGCACGCGCGTCTGAGCGATCGCCGGCATGAAGTTCGTGTCGCCGTCCCAGCGCGGGACGAGGTGCATGTGCAGATGCCCGGGGAACCCGGCCCCGGCCACGCGGCCCACGTTGAGCCCGTAGTTGACACCGTGTGGCGCGTACTCCGCCGCGAGTGCCCGCTCGGCGAGCGACACCAGGTCCAAGAGGTCGGCGCGCTCGGCCAGCGTGAGGTCGCGGAAGCGCGCGGCGTGGCGACGGACCGCCACCATGAGATGGGCACTCGCGTACGGGTAGCGGTTGAGCATGAGCAGCGCGTTTGCGCGCCGGGCGAGCACCAGGTCGCGCCGATCGGCGCGAGCGGCCGCGACGCGGCAGAACAGGCAGCCGTGCGGCGCGTCCGCTTTCGCGAGCCACTCCATGCGCCATGGCGCCCACAGCCGGTCGAGCCCCGCGACCGCGCGGGGCGCGCGCGCGAGACGCGGCGTGGCGCGCGCGCTCAACGCGCGGCCTCGCGCCGCATCGCGAGCCACACCCGTTCGGCGTCCGCCAGCTGCTCCAGCGTGTTGATGCCCAGGAGCTCGCGTGCGTCGTCGGCGCACCACACCGCCGCCCGGGCGCCGCGCGCCCGGAGCAACGCCACAGTGTCCGTGAGGTAGTACTCGCCTTGTGAGTTGTCCGCGGTGAGCGACGACAGGATGCCGGAAAGTGCCGCGTGGTCGAACGCGTAGATCCCGGAGTTCACTTCGTTCAATCCCTTCACCTCGGTGCTCGCGTCCTTCTCCTCGACGATGCGCTCGATGCCCTCGCCGTCCGCGCTGCGCACGATTCGGCCGTAGCCCGTGGGATCTTCGAGCCGCATGGACAGCACGGTGACCTGCGCGCGCGCGGCGGCGTGCCGTTCGAGCAGTGCATGCAGCGTGCGGGCGGTCAAGAGTGGCGTGTCACCGCACACAACGAGCACGGTGCCGAGGAAGCCCGCGATGACGGGCTCCGCCATCATGCAGGCGTGCCCGGTGCCGCGCTGCTCGGCCTGCACCGCCCACTCGAGTTCGGGCCGGTCGGCGAACGCGGCGCGCACGCGTTCGCGCTGGTGCCCGATCACGATCACTTTGCGGGCCACGCCCAGCTCGTCGAGCGTGGCCACGACGTGCGCGAGCAGCGGCTTCCCCGCCATCTCGTGCAGCACCTTCGCCAGGTCGCTGTTCATGCGCTTGCCCATGCCCGCGGCCAGCACGACCGCGGCCACGTCTGGGTGCGACAGGCTCACCGGGCCCTCCATGGAAAGTTGTCGATCAGGCGTGCCGGTCCGACATGCGCCGCCACCGCCACCAGCGCGTGGCCGCGCACGCGCTGGAGCGGCTCGAGCGTGACCGGGTCCACGATCGCGATGTAGTCCTCGCGCACGAGCGGATAGCCATCCCACTCGCGGCGGATCGCCGCGGCGAGCCGCGGGACGCCCCGCTCCCCCTCGCGCAGCAGGATCCACGCTGCGGCCAAGCCCTGCGACAGCGCCACCGCCTGCTGGCGCTCAGCGTGCGACAGGTAGGCGTTCCGGCTCGACATCGCGAGCCCGTCCTCCTCGCGTAGCGTGGGGCCGCGCCGCACCTCGACGGGCAGCAACAGGTCGGTGCACATCCGCTCGAGGATGAGCGCCTGCTGCGCGTCCTTCTGCCCGAGCCACAGCAAGTCCGGCTGCACCGCATTCAGGAGCCGCGCGACGACGGTGCACACGCCGGTGTAATGGCCCGGCCGGGACGAGCCCTCGAGCACGTCCGAGAGGCCCTCGACGAAGACGCGCGTGCGGTCCCCGTTCGGATAGATGTCCTCGACGCGGGGCTCCCAGATCAGGTCCACGCCTTCCGCGGCGAGCAGCGCGCGGTCGCGCGCGAGCGGCCGCGGGTAGCGGCGGAAGTCCTCGCCCGGCGCGAACTGGAGCGGGTTCACGAAGATGCTCACCACGACGCGCGGCGCGCTGCGGCGCGCGAGACGTACGAGCGACAGGTGCCCCTCGTGGAGCGCCCCCATGGTCGGCACGAACGCGACACGCTCGCCGCGGGCGCGGAGCGGGGCCAGCGCCCGGCGAAGCGATTCGAGCGTGCGCGCGCGAGCCGGGCGCTTCCGTGCGCGGGGCCGTGGCCTGGGGGGCACCTAGTAGCTCTCCGCGTCCGTGGGGAAGCGGCGTGCCTTGACGTCGGCGACGTAGCGCGCGAACGCGTCGCGCGTAGCGTCCCCGAGTTCGGCGTAGCGCCGCACGAACTTCGGCTGGTGGCCGTGGAACAGCCCGAGCAGGTCGTGCGAGACCAGCACCTGGCCGTCGCACTGCACGCCCGCGCCGATGCCGATGGTCGGGATCTGCAGCTCTCGAGACACCGTGGCGCCGAGCCGCGCCGGGATGCCCTCGAGCACGAGCGAGAAGCAGCCCGCGGCCTCGAGCGCCCTGGCGTCGGCGATCAGGCGCTCCTGGTCGGCCTCGCCTCGGGCCTGCACCTTGTATCCGCCGAACGCGAGCACGGACTGCGGCGTCAGGCCCAAATGGCCCATCACCGGGATGCCGGCCTCGACGATGCGCCGCACCGCTTCCGCGACGCGCGCGCCGCCCTCCAGCTTCACGGCGTCCGCTCAGCCCTCCTGCACGAACCGCCCGGCGTTCGCGACCGCCTGCTCGGTGCTCGCCTGGTAGCTCATGAACGGCATGTCGCCGACCACGAGCGCGCTCGGCCTGGCGCGCGTCACGGCGCGCGTGTGGTGCAGCATGTCCGCCATGGTCACCGGCAGCGTGCTCTCGTAGCCGAGCACCACGGTGCCGAGCGAATCGCCCACGAGCAGGATCTCGACGCCGGCCTGGTCGGCCAGCTGCGCCGTGGGGAAGTCGTACGCGGTCACCACCGTGATCGGCTCGCCCTTCCGCTTGAGCGCCACCACGGCCGGGGCGGTGATCTTG
>JAHFBX010000026.1 GCA_023249815.1 Candidatus Eiseniibacteriota bacterium | reverse complement strand
ACAACGTGGACATGGTGGTGGAGCTGATCACGCCGATCGCGATGGAGAAGGAACTGCGCTTCGCGATCCGCGAGGGCGGTCGCACCGTCGGCGCCGGCGTCGTCACGGAAATCCTGGAGTAGGCGATGAGAGATCAGATCACGCTTGCCTGTAACGACTGCAAGCGGCGCAACTACATCAAGACGAAGAACAAGCGGCTGCATCCGGACCGGGTGGAGTTCAAGAAGTTCTGCCCGAGCTGCCGGAAGCACACCGCGCACAAAGAGACGAGATAAGGATCAGCCGGGCGCCTGGTCTCCAGACGCCCACTGATGGCTAGAGCCTTCCAACGTTAGTGGAGTGCAAGGAAGGTGGGCTGGCTGGAGCGGAGACGTGGCTGAACGCCACTTCGTAGCGACCGCCAGGCCGCCTGACGCAGCAATCCGCGAACGTTGGAAGGCGAGCTAGGCCAGTAGCTCAATTGGCAGAGCACCGGTCTCCAAAACCGGGGGTTGCAGGTTCAAGTCCTGTCTGGCCTGCCATGCATGTGGTGCCCGTCACGCGATGGTCGCGCGGCGGAATCCCGAGGAATCACCGATGTCCGCGATGGAACGGTTCCGCGAGTACACGAAGGACGTGCGGTCCGAGCTCGCCAAGGTGAGCTGGCCGACGCGCGCCGAGCTGCGCGACTCCACCTGGGTCGTGATCATCACCGTTCTCCTCGTCGCCGCGTTCATCGGGCTCGTGGACCAGGGCCTGAACCGGGCCGTGGGGTTGATCTTCCGGTGATCTCGCCCACCCCACAGCGCCCGAGCGGAGACACCGCGACGGCAGCGGAAGCAGGCATGAGTGACAAGAAGTGGTACGTGATCCACACGTATTCGGGTCACGAGAACAAGGTGAAAACGAACCTCGAGAAGGCCATCCATTCGGCGGGCCTCGAGGAGCAGTTCGGCCAGATCCTCGTCATGACCGAAGAGGTCGTGGAGATGAAGGACGGCAAGCGCAAGACGTCGAAGCGCAAGACGTTCCCTTCGTACGTGGTGGTCGAGATGCTGCTCAACAACGAGACGCGCCATCTGGTGCAGAACGTGCCGGGCGTGACGCGTTTCGTGGGTTCGGGCGCCCGTGAGGTGCCACTCAAGGAGAATGAGGTCCGGCGCTTGCTGGGCCAGATGGAAACGAGCAAGTCGCGCCCCGCGCCAACGGTGCAGTTCCACGTCGGCGACCATGTGCGGATCAGCGATGGTCCGTTCAGTGCGTTCACGGGCGTGGTGGACGAAGTCAACAACGAGCGCGGCAAAGTGAAGGTGATGGTCAGCATCTTCGGTCGCGCGACGCCGGTGGAACTGGACTTCCTCCAGGTCCAGCCGGTCTAGCGTCGAGGAGAGTCTTCCGTGGCGAAACCCATCACCGCGTACGTCAAGCTGCAATGCAACGCCGGCGCGGCGACACCCGCACCTCCGGTCGGCCCCGCACTGGGCCAGCACGGCATCAACATCATGGAGTTCTGCAAGCAGTTCAACGCGCGGACGCAGGGTCAGGCGGGCCTGGTGATCCCGGTGATCATCACGGTCTACAGCGACCGCTCGTTCACGTTCGTCACGAAGACGCCGCCGGCGGCGGTGTTGCTCAAGAAGGCCGCCGGGCTCGAACGGGCGTCAGGACAGCCCAACCGCAACAAGGTGGGCAAGGTCACGAAGAAGCAGGTGCGCGAGATCGCCGAGCTGAAGGCTCCCGACCTGAATTCCGCCACGGTGGAAGCCGCCGAGCGGATGGTGTTGGGAACGGCCCGCAGCATGGGGATCGAACTCGCCGACTGATGGACAGCACGCGCGCGGGACGCCAGGCCGGCCCGCGTCGCACGGGGATCGCGGCACGAACGTCGTTCCGCGAGCCTCGCAATACGGGCGGGCAGGACCTCTCCTGACGGAGGGGTGCCCCAGTGGCTCGACCCGATCGCCTGGAGGGAAGGAACCGGAATGGTCCGGATGGACAAGGAGTCTGCGGAACAGCTGCTGAAGGGCAAGACCCCCCGCGAGATCTACGAACTCGTGCGGACTCAGGTCGAGAAGTCGCCCAACGCCAAGTTCCAGGACCTGTTCGAGACTCTCGACTGGGTGGTGCAGCAGGGTTACGCCACCGCCGAGGAGCTCGAAGCGGTCGAGGAAGAGGGCAGCAACTGACAAGTCGGACATCCTGACGTGCCGGACCCGTCCTCCTCGGACGGGGCCCTGCGGCGCGTCGGCGCGGCCGGGTATGGCCCGGGTCGCGCAGGTACAGGGAGCACTCACCACTCCGAACACGTGGGAGTGGCGGCGCACGCCGCCACGATGGGACCACGGGAGGATGCATGCCGAAGCACGGGAAGCGTTATCGCGCGGCGTTCGACCTCGCGAGCAAGGCCGGATCGGTGCGAAACCTCGCCGATGCCGTGAAGCTCGTGAAGCAGACGGCTCGCGCCAAGTTCGACGAGACCATCGTCATCTCGTCGCATCTGGGTGTGGACCCCCGCCACTCGGACCAGCTGGTCCGCGGCACGGTCGTGCTCCCGCACGGAACGGGCAAGAGCCTGCGCGTGCTGGTGCTCGCCAAGGGGGAGAAGGTCAAGGAAGCACTCGCGGCGGGCGCCGATCACGCCGGCAGCGAGGAGCTCGTGAAGAAGATCCAGGAGGGCTGGCTCGACATCGACGCCATCGTCGCGACGCCCGACATGATGGGTGAGGTCGGCAAGCTCGGCCGCGTGCTGGGGCCCCGCGGTCTCATGCCGAATCCGAAGAGCGGCACGGTCACGTTCGACGTGACGAAGGCCGTGAACGAGCTCAAGGCCGGCAAGATCGAGTTCCGTGTCGACAAGGGCGCCAATGTGCACGCACCAGTCGGCAAGGCCTCGTTCACCGAAGACAAGCTGCTCGACAACGCCAAGGCGTTCCTGCGCGAGCTCATGCGCGTGAAGCCCACGGGCGCCAAGGGCCATTACGTGAAGAGCCTGACCATCAGCTCGACGATGGGCCCGGGCATCACCCTCGACCCGTCGGCCGTCACGGCCGAAATGGCCTAGGAGGCCCGATGCCCACTCCGCAGAAGGAAGCGATCCTCAAGGATACGCAAGGGCGTATCGCAGACGTTCGCGGGCTCTACCTCGCGGACTTCAGCGGCATGACCGTGCAGAGCCTGTCGTTGCTGCGCAAGCGTTGCCGCGAGCAGGGCGTGCAGTTTCGTGTCATCAAGAACACCCTGCTGAAGCGTGCGTTCAACGAGCGTGGCATCCGCGAACTGGACGACCACCTCGTGGGGCCCACCGGCCTGGTGTTCAGCCCCACCAACGAGATGGCGCCGGCCAAGATCCTCTCGGACTTCGCGAAGGAGTTCGAGAAGCCGCGACTCAAGGCGGCCGTCGTGGACGGCAGCCTTTACGACGCCAAGGCGATTGCGCGGCTCGCCGCGTTGCCCAGCCTCGAAGTGCTGCTGTCGCAGCTCATCGGCACGTTCATCGCCCCGATGACGACATTCCTTGGCGCGGTGAACGCGCTGCTCGCGACGCCGGCGAACATGGCCGACGCCCTGCACCGAGAGAGATCCAAGGCCTCCTGACCACGCACATGACCCGGGCCCTCGCGCCCGGTACCGATTTTCTTCCCCGCCGGCGACGGCAATCCTGCAAGAAGGAGAATCAAAGCCATGTCGAACGCGATCGACCAGGTGCTCGACCTCATCGGCAACATGACGGTGCTCGAGCTGTCGGAGCTCAAGACGAAGTTCGAGGACAAGTTCGGTGTCACCGCTGCGGCGCCCATGATGGCAATGCCGATGGGCGGCAGCGCTGCGGGTGGCGCTGCCGCCGCCGTGGAGCAGACGGAGTTCACCGTCGTGCTCTCGGGCGCCGGCGACAAGAAGATCCAGGTGATCAAGGTCGTCCGCGAGCTCACCGGCCTGGGCCTGAAGGAAGCGAAGGACCTGGTGGACGGCGCACCGAAGTCGGTCAAGGAGGGAGTCTCCAAGGATGACGCCGCCAAGATGAAGGCGGCTCTCGAGGAGCAAGGCGCCACCGTCGAGATCAAGTGATCCGCGACTTCGCTTGAAGTTCCCGTTCCCCCGCGAACCCGGGCCCCAGGCGGGCACCGGGGTCGCGGCGTCGGAACGCGTTTCGCCAGAAAGGCGGTAAGCACTTGAAGACAGCACGTCGCAGGGAACGGAAGAGCTTCTCCAAGATCGACGCGCAGTGGAATCTGCAAATTCCGAACCTGCTCGAGGTCCAGCTGAAGAGCTTCCGAGACTTCCTCCAGATGGACGTGGACCCGATGCGGCGCCGCAACGAGGGCCTGCAGGAAGTGTTCACGGGCGTGTTCCCCATCTCGGACGCGCGCGAGCTCTTCTCGCTCGAGTTCGTGGCCTACGAGATCGGCGAGCCGAAGTACACGATGGACGAGTGCGTCGAGCGAGACCTCACGTTCTCGGCACCCCTCAAGGCGCGCCTGCGCCTCAACACGCGTGAAGAAGTCGATGGCGTCAAGCGCGACAAGGACGTCATCGAACAGGAGGTCTACCTCGGAGAGCTGCCGCTCATCACCGAGAGCGGCACGTTCATCATCAACGGCGCGGAGCGCGTGATCGTCTCGCAGCTCCACCGTTCGCCGGGCGTGTTCTTCGACGAGATGACGCACCCGAACGGCAAGCAGCTCTACAACGCGCGCATCATCCCGTACCGCGGCTCGTGGGTGGAGTTCTCGCTCGACGTGAACGACGTCATGCACGTGCACATCGACCGCAAGCGCAAGCTCCCGGTGAGCGTGCTGCTGCGGGCGTTGGGCTTCGTGTCGGATCGCGAGATCCTCGAGCTGTTCTACGAGAAGGAGACGCTCGACACCAGGGCCAAGAAGGCCGAGGGCGCGCTGGGCCGCATCTGCGCCCAGGACCTCATGGACGAGGCGACCGGCGAGATCCTGCTCGAGGCGAACGAGGAGATCACCGCCGAGAAGGTCGAGATCCTGAAGAAGTCCGGCCTCGACGCGCTCGAGGTGTTCGTCATCCCACACCAGGACGACGCCGACCTCGTGCGCAACACGCTGCGCAAGGACCAGACGAAGACGCAGGAGGAGGCGCTTCACCGCATCTACAACCTGCTCCGTCCGGGCGAACCGCCGCGCGCGGACTCCGCCCGCGAGATCCTGAACAAGCTGTTCTTCAATCCCAAGCGCTATGACCTCGCGCGTGTCGGCCGCTACAAGTTGAACCAGAAGCTGCCGCACGACTACCTGTTGCCCGGGCGCGACGTGCGCAAGCGGCTCGGCCTCGGCGTGCCGGATCTCGCGCACACGACGCTGTGCCGCGAAGACTTCATCGTTATCATCAAGTACCTCGTTCTGCTGCGCACGGGCGGCGCCATGTTGACGGAGGCGGGCGAGGATCAGGCGGTCACGGATGACATCGACCACCTCGGCAACCGGCGTGTGCGCTCGGTCGGCGAACTGCTCGCGAACCAGTTCAATATCGGTCTCGCGCGCATGGCCCGCATCATCCGCGAGCGCATGTCGCTCCAGGACCAGGAGCAGATAACGCCCACGGATCTCGTGAACTCGCGCACCATCTCGGCTGTGATCCAGAGCTTCTTCGGGTCCAGCCAGCTGTCGCAGTTCATGGACCAGACGAACCCGCTCGCCGAGCTCACGAACAAGCGCCGGCTCTCGGCGCTCGGACCGGGCGGCCTGACCCGCGACCGGGCCGGCTTCGAGGTGCGTGACGTGCACTACACGCACTACGGCCGCGTCTGCCCGATCGAGACACCGGAAGGTCCGAACATCGGACTCATCTCGTCGCTGTCCACGTACGCCAAGGTGAACGAATTCGGGTTCCTCGAGACGCCGTACTTCCGCGTGAACGGCGGGCTCGTGGACCGAAAGAAGCCCGAGTTCCTCGCCGCCGACGTCGAGGACCGCGCGCGCATCGCGCCGGCGAACACCCCGTTCGACAAGAAGTCCGGGCAGCTCGACGAAGCCACGCTCACCGTGCGTTCGCGCGGCGAGTATCCCAGCGTCGACCGCACGGACGTCGAGTACATGGACGTCTCGCCGATCCAGCTCGTGTCGCCGGCCGCTGCGCTCATCCCATTCCTCGAGCACGACGACGCGAACCGCGCGCTGATGGGTTCCAACATGCAGCGTCAGGCCGTGCCGTTGCTCGTGACCGAGGCCCCGCTCGTGGGCACCGGGCTCGAGGACAAGGTGGCCGAAGACTCCGGCGCGCTCGTGCTCGCGCGGCGTTCCGGCGTGGTGGAGTTCGTCTCGGGCGAGATGATCGCGATCCGCTACGAGCGCGACGAAGACGAACCCGAGTTCGACTACTCCGAGCAGCCCAACCTCGACATCTACCGGCTCACGAAGTTCCGCCGTTCGAACCAGGACACCTGCCTGAACCAGCGGCCCACGGTCACCGAGGGCACGAAGGTCAAGAAGGGCGCCGTCATCGCCGACGGCCCCGCCACGCGGGACGGCGAGCTGGCACTCGGCCGCAACGTGCTGGCGGCATTCCTGCCGTGGGCCGGCTACAACTACGAGGACGCCATCCTGGTGAGCGAGAAGCTCAGCAAGAATGACGTCTTCACCTCGGTTCACATCGAGGAGTTCGAGCTTCAAGTCCGCGACACGAAGCGCGGCGTCGAGGAGATCACGCGCGAGATCCCGAACGTGTCCGAAGAGGCGGTGAAGAACCTCGACGAAGAAGGCGTCGTGCGTGTGGGCGCGCGCGTGCGCCAGGGCGACATCCTGGTCGGCAAGGTCACGCCGAAGGGCGAGCAGGAGCTGTCGCCCGAGGAGCGCCTATTGAAGGCCATCTTCGGTGACAAGGCTGGCGACGTGCGTGACGCGTCGCTCAAGGCCCCGCCGGGGATGGATGGCATCGTCATCGACATCAAGGTGTTCTCGCGCCGCGAGAAGGACGAGGGCACGAAGCAGCAGGAGAAGAAGAAGATTGAGAAGCTGCGCCGCGAGTCCAAGAAGGAGCGCGAGCGCATCGCCGATGTGCGCCTTTCGAACGCCAAGCAGATCCTCGAAGAGCAGCTCGTGAACGTGCTGAAGAGCGCGTCCACGGGCGAGGCGCTGGCACGCAAGGGCCGCAAGTATTCGGCGGATTTCCTGGCGGAGATCGACCTCGACGACCTGGCGTGGGGAACGCCGGTGACCGAGGACGAACGCGTGAACGACCGGTTCTGGAAGGCGATGAACAACGCCCAGAACGCGTTCACCCGCTGCGAGAAGGAGCTCGAGAAGGAGATCGAGAAGGTCACACGTGGCGACGAACTGCCGCCGGGCGTGGTGAAGCTGGTCAAGGTGTACATCGCGAAGCGGCGCAAGCTGTCGGTCGGCGACAAGATGGCCGGCCGCCACGGCAACAAGGGTGTGGTCGCGCGCATCGTGCCGGAAGAGGACCTGCCCTACCTGCCGAACGGCGAGGTGGTGGAGATCGTCTTGAATCCGCTCGGCGTGCCGTCGCGCATGAACATCGGCCAGATCCTGGAGACGCACTTGGGCTGGGCCGCGTACGCACAGGGCTACAACTGCGCTACGCCGGTGTTCGCCGGGGCCACGGTGGAGGAGATCAAATCCGAGCTGCGCGCCGCGGGCCTTCCGGAGGACGGCAAGGTCGAGCTGCACGACGGCCGCACCGGAGACTCCTTCGATCAGCGCGTCACGGTGGGCTACCTCTACATGCTGAAGCTGAGTCACCTTGTGGATGACAAGATCCATGCGCGTTCGACCGGTCCGTACTCGCTCGTCACCCAGCAGCCGCTGGGCGGCAAGGCGCAGTTCGGCGGCCAGCGCTTCGGAGAGATGGAAGTGTGGGCGCTCGAGGCATACGGGGCGGCCTACACGCTGCAGGAACTCCTCACGGTGAAGAGCGACGACGTCGGCGGCCGGTCGCGGATCTACGAAGCGATCGTGAAGGGCGAAAACCCGCCCGAGCCGGGGACGCCGGAGTCCTTCAACGTGCTCGTCAAGGAGCTCCAGAGCCTCTGCCTGGAAGTCCAATTCGAGGAAACGACCTGAGCGAGTTCTTGTGCGTGTTCGGCCGTCACGATTCGCCGCCCCCAGATGAGGGGCGGCGAACAGGGCCAAAGGGAGTGCTGAAATGATCCAGGACACCGATCTGCAGGCGACGCTGAACGCCGCGACCACCCGCATGGGGTTCGGCCGCTTCGAAGACCGCGACCAGCGCCGCAAGATCAATTTCAACCAGATCCGCATCCGCTTGGCGTCGCCGGACGTGATCCGGAGCTGGTCTCATGGGGAAGTCACCAAGCCGGAGACCATCAACTACCGCTCGTTCAAGCCCGAGAAGGACGGCTTGTTCTGCGAGAAGATCTTCGGCCCCGTCAAGGACTGGGAGTGCAACTGCGGCAAGTACAAGCGCATCCGCTACCGCGGCGTCGTGTGCGATCGCTGCGGCGTCGAGGTGACCCAGGCCAAGGTGCGCCGCGAGCGGCTCGGCCACATCGAGCTCGCGGTGCCGGTGTCGCACATCTGGTTCTTCAAGGGTGTGCCTTCTCGCATCGGCCACCTGTTGGACATGAGCATCCGTGACCTCGAACGCATTCTCTACTATGAAAGCTACGTGGTGATCGACGCCGGCAAGACCGGCTTCAAGAAGCGCGAGATCATCACCGAGGACCAGTACAACGAGGTCATGGACGAGCAGCCGGACGCGGCGCTCAAGGCCAAGATGGGCGCCGAGGCGATCCGTGACCTGCTCGGCGAACTCGATCTCGAGGAGCTGTCCACCGACCTGCGCGCGCAGTCCAAGATGGAGACGAGCGTCCAGCGCAAGAAGGAGATCCTCAAGCGCCTGCGCATCGTCGAGGCGTTCCGCCACAGCGGAAACCGCCCCGAGTGGATGATCCTCGAGTGCGTGCCCGTGCTGCCGCCCGACCTGCGGCCGCTGGTGCCGCTCGAGGGCGGACGCTTCGCCACGTCGGATCTGAACGACCTCTACCGCCGCGTCATCAACCGCAACAACCGGTTGAAGAAGCTCATGGACATCAAGGCGCCCGAGGTCATCCTCCGCAACGAGAAGCGCATGCTGCAGGAAGCCGTGGACGCGCTGTTCGACAACGGCCGCCGCAGCCGCGCCGTGCGCGGCCAGGGCAACCGGCCCTTGAAGTCACTGTCCGACATGCTCAAGGGCAAGCAGGGCCGGTTCCGCCAGAACCTGCTCGGCAAGCGCGTGGACTACTCGGGCCGCTCGGTGATCGTCGTCGGGCCGGAGTTGAAGCTCAACCAGTGCGGGCTGCCCAAGAACATGGCGCTCGAGCTGTTCAAGCCGTTCATCATTCGCAAGCTCGAGGACCGCGGCTTCGTGCAGACCGTGAAGAGCGCGAAGCGCCTGGTCGAGCGCGAGAAGCCCGAGGTGTGGGACATCCTGGGCGAGATCATCGAGAACCATCCGGTGCTGCTGAACCGCGCGCCGACGCTGCACCGCCTGGGCATCCAGGGCTTCGAACCGGTGCTCGTCGAGGGCAAGGCCATCCGCATCCACCCGATGGTGTGCCAGGCGTTCAACGCCGACTTCGACGGCGACCAGATGGCCGTGCACGTGCCGCTGTCGTTCGAGGCGCAGATCGAGACCAGTCTGCTCATGCTCTCCACGCAGAACATCCTGTCGCCGGCGAGCGGCCGCCCGTTGGCCACGCCGCACCAGGACATCGTGCTCGGCTGTCACTACCTCACGAAGGACGGCGTCGACCTGCTCGATCCGCGAGCGGTCGACACGAAGCTGGCGGCGACCGACCCGAAGCTACTCAAGAAGTTCCACGGCCCGGACGAGGTGCGCGCGGCCTGGGACAATCGCGAGATCTCGTTGCACGGCCGCATCGCGCTCAAGGCCACGAGCGTGCCGCAGAACAAGCCGGACCCCAGCGGCTGGCTGGTGACCACGGCGGGGCGCGTGCTGTTCAACGACGTGGTGCCGCGCGACCTCGGGTTCCAAAACCAGACGATGGACAAGAAGAAGCTCGAGAACCTGGTGCTGGCCTGCTACACGAAGCTCGGCAGCGAACTCACGTCGGACCTGCTCGACGCCTTGAAGGATCTGGGCTTCCAGTACGCCACCCAGGGTGCGTTCACGGTGGGCATCGATGACGTGCGTATCCCGCCCGAGAAGGACCAGATCATCGCCACCGCACGCGGCGACGTTGCGCGCATCAACGCGGCGTATCGCAGTGGTGCCATCACCGAGGGCGAGCGCTACAACAAGGTCATCGACACCTGGACGCACGCCACCACCGGCGTGGAGCAGGTGACGTTCGACGGCCTGTCGCGCGATCGCGATGGGTTCAACCCCATCTTCATGATGGCCGACTCGGGTTCGCGCGGTAACCGCGAGCAGATCCGTCAGCTCGCCGGCATGCGCGGCCTCATGGCGAAGCCACAGAAGAAGATCACCGGCGGCATCGGCGAGATCATCGAGTCTCCGGTCGTGCACAACTTCAAGGAAGGCCTCACCGTGCTCGAGTACTTCATCTCGACGCACGGCGCGCGCAAGGGGCTGGCCGACACGGCGTTGAAGACCGCCGACGCCGGCTACCTCACCCGCCGCCTCGTGGACGTGGCGCAGGATGTGATCATCAACGAGGAGGACTGCGGCACCATCCGCGGTCTGTCGGTGGGCGCCTTGAAGGACGGCGAAGACATCATCGAGCCGCTCGCGGACCGCGTCCTGGGCCGCGTGGCGGCTGACGACGTCGTGCACCCCATCACGAACGAGATCATCGTCGAGAACGGCGAGATGATCGACGAGGTGGTGCAGAAGCGCGTGGACGAGGCGGCGAAGGCCGGCCTGCAGAAGATGCGCATCCGCTCGGTGCTCACCTGCGACGCGCGTCGCGGCGTGTGCGCGAAGTGCTACGGCCGCAACCTGGCCACAGGCCGCCTGGTGGACTTGGGCGAGGCCACCGGCGTCATCGCCGCGCAGTCGATCGGCGAGCCGGGTACGCAGCTCACGCTGCGCACGTTCCACATCGGCGGCACCGCGAGCCGCATCGTGGAGTCGTCGAAGACCGAGGCCAAGGATCCCGGCGTCGTCCGATTCGTCGGCCTGGAGACCGTGCAGTACCAGGGCCCGGCGAGTGAACGCGACATGTGGGTGTGCGTGTCACACGGCGCCGAGATGGAGATCGTCGACGGCGACCGCGTGAAGCAGCGCTACAACGTGCCCTACGGCGCTCACCTGTTCGTGCAGGACGGCACGAAGGTGGACGTGGACGCGCTGCTGTTCGAGTGGGACCTCTACAACAACCCGATCGTCACGCAGAAGTCCGGCGTGGTTCGGTTCGTGGATGTGAAGGAGAAGCTCACTGTCCGCGATGAAGTGGACGACACGACGGGCCTGCAGCGCCTCGTGATCATGGAAGACCGCAACAAGGAGCTGCAGCCGGCGATCGACATCCTGGACGCCCAGGGCCACAAGCTGGGGCACTACCCGCTGCCGACGGGTGCGCGTCTCGACGTGCGCGACGGCCAGCGCGTGGGCGCCGGCGAAGTGCTGGTGAAGACGCGCCGCGAAGCTTCGAAGACCCGCGACATCACGGGCGGTCTGCCGCGCGTCGCGGAGCTGTTCGAGGCACGCCGGCCGAAGGACGCGGCGATCATCGCCGAGATCGACGGCACGGTGGAGTACGTGGGCGTCACGCGCGGCATGCGCAAGTACGTCATCAAGGGCGAGGACGGCCAGGAGCAGGAAGCGCTGATCCCGCAGGGCCGCCACGTCTACGTGCAGAACGGCAGCGTGGTGCGCGCCGCCGACCGGCTCACCGAAGGCCCGATCAACCCGCACGACAAGCTCAAGATCCAGGGCATCGATGAGGTACAGGAGTACCTCGTCAACGAGATCCAGGAGGTCTACCGACTCCAGGGCGTGCGCATCGACGACAAGCACATCGAGGTCATCGTGCGCCAGATGCTGCAGAAGGTGCGGATCGAGGATCCGGGCAACACGCCGTACCTGGAGGGCGAGCACGTGGACCGGCTCATGGTCTTCGAGGAGAACGAGAAGATGATGACCGAGGGCCAACAGCCGGCGACGTTCCAGCCGCTGCTGCTCGGCATCACGAAGGCCTCGCTCTCCACCGAGAGCTTCATCTCGGCGGCGTCGTTCCAGGAGACCACGCGCGTCCTCACCGAAGCGGCGATCCACGGCAAGGTGGACCAGCTCCGCGGCTTGAAGGAGAACGTCATCATCGGCCACCTGATCCCGGCCGGCACGGGCCTGCCTGTGTACCGCCGCGTCCGCCTGGAGGCCGAGAAGGAGGCTGCCGTGCCGGCGCTCGAGGCGGAGGACGACGGAGCGCGGCTCGCCTGAACAAAGGCTTGACATGCACGATCGCCGGGCCCGCCAAGAGCGGCGCCCGGCGGAAATCCCGCTTGACACATCGACATACGGACACCTAGATTCCCCGGCCTGCGCGGTTCACGGCGTAGCTTCACCTTATCTCGATGCCGTGCCCACAACCCGCGCGCGCCGGCAGAACGCGGCTGAACCAAAAGCTTTCGGGGGTTTGACTGTGCCCACTTTGAGCCAGCTCGTCCGTCATGGGCGGCGGCCACAGAAGAACAAGACGGGTGCGCCTGCTCTGAAGGCGTGTCCCCAGAAGCGGGGCGTGTGCACGCGCGTGTACACGACCACGCCCAAGAAGCCGAACTCGGCCCTCCGCAAGGTGGCCCGCGTCCGGCTCACGAACGGTATCGAAGTCACTGCCTACATCCCTGGCGAGGGCCACAATCTTCAGGAACACTCGATCGTGCTCATTCGCGGCGGCCGAGTGAAGGACCTTCCCGGCGTGCGCTACCACATCGTGCGCGGCACGCTCGACGCCAGCGGAGTGAACGGCCGGAAGCAGAGCCGGTCGAAGTACGGCACCAAGAGCAAGTAAGCGTTTGAATCGCGCGCCTGCGGCGCGCCGAAACTCCGTGCGCGCCTGCGGCGCGCAGAAGCCATGCCATTGCATTGAGGTTCCCAAATGCCTCGCAAAGGTTACATCCCGCGCCGCGAGTCGGCCGCGGATCCCAAGTACGACAGCGTGCTCGTGACGCGGTTCATCAACGCGATCATGACGGGCGGCAAGCGCTCGATCGCCGAGGGCCACTTCTACAAGGCCATGGCGATGATCGAGGAGAAGTCGGGGCAGGAAGCGATGACCGTCCTCAAGTCGGCGATGAACAACGTGAAGCCGGTGCTCGAGGTGAAGTCACGCCGTGTTGGTGGCGCGAACTACCAGGTGCCGGTCGAGGTCCGGCCGGACCGCCGAAACGCACTCGCGACGCGCTGGATCATCACGTTCGCGCGCGGCCGCGCGGATCACACGTTCGCGGAGAAGTTCGCGAACGAGCTCATGGCGGCGTCGCGCAACGAGGGCGGCGCGGTCAAGAAGCGCGAGGACACGCACAAGATGGCGGAGGCCAACAAGGCCTTCGCGCACTACCGCTGGTAACTCGGTCGTGACGAAGGCCGGCGCTTCCGCCGGCCTGGGTCTCCCGGGGCGACGCCCCGAACGGACTTCACCGCTCGCGATCGAAAGAACGTCTCATCACCGCACTTTCTTCACCGAAAGGCAGGTGGTGTACCCGAAGTCACGAATCTTCTTGAGGAAGTGAGCCCATGGCTCGGCAGACTCCGCTCGAAAAATATCGAAACATCGGCATCATGGCCCATATCGACGCCGGCAAGACCACCTTGACCGAGCGCGTCCTGTTTTACACGGGCCGCATCCACCGCGTGGGCGAGGTGCACGACGGCGCCGCCACGATGGACTGGATGGAACAGGAGCGCGAGCGCGGCATCACGATCACGTCCGCCGCCACCACCGCATCCTGGCGCGATCACCGCATCAACATCATCGACACCCCCGGCCACGTGGACTTCACCGTCGAGGTGGAGCGCTCCCTGCGCGTCCTCGACGGCGCGGTTGCCGTGTTCTGCGCCGTGGGCGGTGTCGAGCCGCAGTCCGAGACCGTGTGGCGCCAGGCCGACAAGTACAACGTCCCGCGCATCGCGTTCGTGAACAAGATGGACCGCGTCGGCGCCGACTTCGAGAACGTCGTCCAGATGATGAAGGACCGCCTCGGTGCCAAGCCCGTGCCGCTCAACGTGCCGATGTTCGCCGGGGACACGTTCCAAGGCGCCATCGACCTGGTCGAGATGAAGGCCGTCACCTACGAGGAAGGCTCGCAGGGCACCAAGCTCATCGAGAGCGAGATCCCGCGCGACCTGCTCGACATGGCGAATGCCGCGCGCTTCCACCTGCTCGAATCCGTGGCCGAGTTCGACGAGCAGCTGCTCGACGACTACCTGCACGAGAAGCCCTACACCGCCGAGGACCTGCGCCGCGCGATCCGCAAGGGCACGCTGGCCGGTACCATCAACCCGGTGCTGTGCGGCTCCGCGTTCAAGAACAAGGGCGTCCAGAAACTGTTGGACGCCGTCGTAGACTTCCTGCCGTCGCCCCTCGACAAACCGGCGATCAAGGGACACGACGCCAGCTCGTTCGAGCACATCGAGCGGCACCCGAAGGACAACGATCCGTTCTCGGCGCTCGCGTTCAAGATCATGACCGACCCCTACGTCGGCAAGCTCACGTTCTTCCGCGTCTATTCCGGCGTGTGCAAGACCGGCGACAGCGTGCTGAATGCCACGACGGGCAACAAGGAGCGCATCGGCCGCCTGGTGCAGATGCACGCGAACAAGCGCGAGGAGATCACCGAGGTGCTGGCCGGCGACATCGCCGCGGGCATCGGATTCAAGAAGGTGACGACCGGCCACACGCTGTCGGCCAGTGACCATCCCATCGTGCTCGAGGCCATGACGTTTCCCGAGCCGGTCGTGGACGTGGCCATCGAGCCCAAGTCCAAGGTGGACGAGGAGAAGATGTCGGTGGCGCTCCAGCGGCTCGCCGAGGAAGACCCGACGTTCCGCGTGCGCACCGACGAGGAGACCGCGCAGACGGTCATCTCCGGCATGGGCGAGCTTCACCTCGAGATCATCGTGGACCGCATGAAGCGCGAGTTCACGGTGGACGCGAACGTCGGCAAGCCCCAGGTCGCCTATCGCGAGACCATCACGCAGCCCGCCGACCAGCGTCATCGCTTCGTGCGGCAGACGGGTGGCAAGGGCATGTTCGGCGACGTCTCGATCCGCGTGGAACCACAGGCCCCCGGCACCGGCTTCACGTTCGAGAACGAGATCGTCGGCGGTGCGATCCCGAAGGAGTACATCCCGGCGGTCGAGAAGGGCATCGAGGAGGCGCTCAAGAACGGCATCGTGGCGGGCTACCCCATGGTGGACGTACTCGTGCGACTCACCGACGGCTCCTACCACGAGGTGGACTCGTCCGAGATGGCGTTCAAGATCGCGGGCTCCATGGCGTTCAAGGAGGCCTGCGCCAAGGCGAAGCCGCGCCTGCTCGAGCCCATCATGGACGTCGAGGTCGTGGTGCCCGACGAGTACATGGGCGACATCATCGGCGACCTGTCGTCCCGGCGCGGCCGCATCGGCGGCATGTTCCAGCGTGGCAGCGCCCGCGTGATCGCGGCATCCGTGCCGCTGGCCGAGATGTTCGGCTATGCGACGCGCATGCGTTCGATCTCGCAGGGCCGCGCCGTGTATTCCATGCAGTTCTCCCGTTACGAAACACTGCCGCAGGCGGTCGCGGACGAGATCATCGCCAAGGCGAAGAGCTGAACAGCGACAGAGCAGGCGCGGCCCGGAGGATCACCGCCCGAAGGGCGGGCCGCGGGACCGGCGCCGAGAAAACTGAGCATCTCAAGGCACTGATGGAGGTGATGTGATGGCGAAGCAGAAATTCGAGCGCACGAAGCCGCACGTGAACGTGGGGACGATCGGGCACGTGGACCACGGGAAGACGACGCTGACCGCGGCGATCACGATGGTGCTGGCGCAGAAGAA
>JAHFBX010000251.1 GCA_023249815.1 Candidatus Eiseniibacteriota bacterium | reverse complement strand
GATCGCAGGCCTCCAGCCCCTTCTCGATCCAGCGCGGCTGGTGGTCGTGGATCTCGTAGATGATGCCGCAGATGTTGCCGAGCCCCGAGTGGGCCAGCGCGAAGCCGGGGTCGAGGCTGATGGCCTTCTCGAACATCTGCATGGCGAACTCGAGGTTCTCGCGCCGCGTGTAGTTGCGGCCTCGCAGGTAGCAGTCGTAGGCCTCGAGGTTCTCCGTCGGCTTGGCCGAAATGGCATCGTGTTCCTGAGGTGACAGCGTGATTCGCAACGCCTCCGCGATGGAGCGCGCGATCTCGTCCTGCACCTCGAACACGTCCTGCATCTCGCGGTCGTATCGTTTGGCCCAGATCGTCATCCCGGTGGCGGTCTGGACGAGGTTGGCGTTCACCCGCAACCGCGGGCCGGCCCGGCGCAGGCTGCCGCCCAGCACGTAGGCTGCCTTGAGCTCGGTTCCCACCTGGGCGGGCGACGTGGGCTTGTCGCGGTAGCCGAGGACGCTGTGCCTCGGGAACACCCGGATCTCCGCGATGTTCGCGAGCTCCGTGATGACGTCCTCGGTCATGCCGTCGCGGAAGTACTCGTCGTCCTTGGCGCCGCTCAGGTTCTCGAAATAGAGCACCGCCACCGAGCGCTCCGGCTGCGGCGCGGCGGCGCGCGGGCCGCCGGACGTGGCCGCCTGCGACTTGCCCGAGTCGAGGTCGCGCTTGAGCCGCAGCAGGTCGGTGCGAAGTTCGGCAGCGCTCTGGTAGCGCATACGCCGGTCCTTCTCCATCGCCTTGTGGATCATGCGCTCGAGGTCCACCGGCAGCGCCGGGTTCAGCCGCATCGGCGGCGTCGGGGCCTGGTGGAGGATGCCGTCGAAGATCACCGCCGAGGTGCTGCCCGCAAACGGGATCGCGCCGGTGGCCATCTCGTAGAGCACGGCCCCGAAGCTGAAGATGTCGGAGCGCGCGTCCAGCGCCTCGCCGCGCGCCTGCTCGGGCGACATGTACGCCACCGTCCCGACCGTGGAGCCGGGGCTCGTCAGGTGCGGGTCGTGTGCGGCCGTCTCCATGGCGGAGAGTCCGGCGGTCGCGGCGCGCAGCTTCGCCGGCTCCAGCTTGGCCAGCCCGAAGTCGAGCACCTTGGCCTGCCCGCGCGTGGTCACGAAGATGTTGGCCGGCTTCACGTCGCGGTGGACGATGCCGCGCGCATGCGCCGCCTCGAGCGCATCGGCCATCTGAATGGCGAGCTCGAGCAGCTGGTCCACCTGCATGGCCCGCCCCTCGATGCGATGCTTGAGCGTCTCGCCCTCGAGCAGTTCCATGGCGATGAAGTGCCGGCCCTGGTGCTCGTCCACCTCGTAGATCGTGCAGATATGGGGATGGTTGAGCGACGATGCGGTGCGGGCTTCGCGCTGGAATCGCTCGAGCGCCTGAACGTCGGCCTCCATCTCCAGCGGCAGAAACTTGAGCGCGACGTGCCGGCCGAGCTTCAGGTCTTCGGCTTTGAAGACCACCCCCATGCCCCCGCCGCCCAGCATCTCCAGCACGCGATAATGGGAGACCGTCTGTCCGATCATGGCTTTCGGCGGGGGAAGAAGGGGCCGCCCGCCATCCCTGCGGCACGGCGGTCGCAGTGCATGGGGCGAGAGGGGTCGAACCTTACGAGCACACAAGAGTACGCGAACGCCTAACGCTGCGCCAGTTGGCAGTTTGCGAACCCGGTCTCGTGGTTGGCTCGCCCATCCCATGGGTCTCGGCCCGGGGCCTCAGGCGACGTCTGACCCATCAATCGAACAGGCGGCGAAGGACAGCCGCCGCCGCCCGATCCGATCTTCGATCAGTCCGCCGCGTCGTCCAATGCCTTCACCATCTTGGGGTCGATGTCGAAGATGCGCATCTGGACCAGCTTCTCGATCGGCACCCGGTGATAGCCCGCTGCTTCCACCTCGCGAATGAACTCGGGCGTCACGCCGTGGATGCGCATGGCAACGAGCTGCTCCGCCGGGACGTTCCGGTAGCCCAGCTTGCGAATGGACTCGACGAACTCAGGGGTGACACCGTGGATCCTGAACTCCACCAACCGATCGCGCTTGAGGTTGGGGTATCCGGCGGCCCGCATCTCGTCGGCGAACTCGGGAGTCACATCGAAGATGCGCGACTCGATGTACTGGTCCAATGAGAGGTCCTCGCCTGAAGCGCGCATCGTGCGGATGTACTCCGGCGTCGCACCGTGGATGCGCGTCTCCACCAGCTTGCTCGCGGTAAGTCCTTGAAACCCGACCGTGGCCATGTCGCGCACGTAGTCCGGATCGACGCCGAAGATGCGGAACTCCACGTACTTCTCGAGCGATTCGTCATAGCCGATGGCCTGCATGGAGCGGATGAATGCGCTCGAGACGTCGAAGAGCGCCAGTTGGAAGAGTTCGCGATCCCGTTCGCCGGCCTTGGGCGCGAACTCGACGCCCAGTGAGCGCAGCACGCGCGGGAAGTCCTCGTTGGGCGTGTACACGAACTCGCCCACCCCTTCCCCGTTCTTGAACAGCCCTTCGAAGTGGATCGATCCCGCTTCACGGCGCAGTTCGAACTCCACCGGCACGCGCGTCTTGGATTCAATCTGCGTCGAGGTCAGACCCTCGAAGTCGGAGAGATCGCCGAACGAGCCCGAGTTGTCGTTGCGGCTGTATCGCAGCGAGAAGCTGAGCTTCCCGGGCCGGGTGTCGGAGATCGAGGCCGACCACATCCCCGCGATCTCGCGGGCTTCCGAAACGCTGACGGTGGCCGTGGTGAGCACCAGACCGATAGCAATGAATCGACCAAGCATGGCGTCTCCCATCCGGGCGGAAGGAATGTGGTGCAGCAAGTGCCGACCTACCGCGTGCGGTACTGCGACATCTCCTGGATGAAACGCCCGGTCACGCCACTCGCGGCCAAGCGTGACAGGTCCTGCGCGGACAGGTTCTTGTAGCCCGCGCGACCGAGCTTGCGGACGAACTCGGGCGTGACGCCGACCGCGCACAGGGACTTCGCGTCGGCAGCGCCCTCCAGCTCGACGCCCGCATCTCGCATCTCGCGAACGTAATCCGGTGTCACGCCGACCGCCGCCAGCCCCTGCGCCTGATCCACCGATTCGATGACGATTCCCAAGGTGCGCATGCCGCGGAGGAAATCAAGCGTCACGCCCACCGCCGCGAGGCCTTGGGCCTCGCTCGCGGCCCTGACCGGCAGGCCCGCCGCGCGCATCTCGAGCACGAACTTCGTGGTCACGCCCACTGCCGCCAGGCCTTGAGCCTCGTGCGCGGACAACGCCTCGAATCCGAGCGACCGCATCTCGCGAAGGAACAGCGGTGTGACGCCTACGGCCGCGAGTCCTTGCGCGTCCTCGGGAGTCCCCACGTCGAGACCCGCGTCGCGCATTCGTTCGACGAATTTTGGTGTGGCGCCCACCGCCTTCATGGCGGTGATCTGCTTCAGGCTGATCTGCGGGAACAGTGTTCGGAGCTCGCGGATGTCAGCCGCCGTCACTCCTACGGCGCGCAGCGCGATGAGATCGTCGATGGAGACGTTGTCCAGGGTCACTTCCGAAGCATCTTCCGACGCCGGCGACGCTTCGGGCGCCGGCTGGTCCTGCGCCAGCTCGACTGCGTTGTCGTCACGGGGCGCGGGACCCGGCGCGATGACGAGGGGTATCGGGCCCGGCAGCGAGGGAACGACGACCGCCTGGATCGAGGGACGCCGTTGAACCGTGGGGCGAACGTGCTTCTCTCGGGTGTTCGACCGGCCCAGCGCGGGCGACCATGGCAGCGTGATCGCGAGCATCACGAACGACAGCACCGCGAGCGCCCCCGCCAACCGGATCGCGGGGCCAGTGGTGGCCTTCGTCCCGACCGCGATGCGGCGGATGCGCTGGAACAGCGAGCCGCCGTTCGCCGACAGCGTCAGCGGCATCGCGGAGGCCCGAAGCTCCTCGAGCTTGAGGAGCGTGCGCGCGTACCGCAGCCGGTTCCCGCACACAGCGACGG
This sequence comes from Candidatus Eiseniibacteriota bacterium, assembly GCA_023249815.1. Lineage (GTDB taxonomy): Bacteria > Eisenbacteria > RBG-16-71-46 > RBG-16-71-46 > RBG-16-71-46 > JAIOPA01. The sequence continues at coordinate 1,086 of JAHFBX010000251.1, read as the reverse complement.
CCAGATCGTCGCAGCAGTCCTCGCGCTCGACGCGGATCTGCCGTGAGATCCACCACACGGCCGGATGGTAGAAGAGCACCGTCTCGACCACGGCCTGGAGCAGGTTGATGAGGAAGTCGTGACGGCGGATGTGGGCCAGCTCGTGCGCGAGGATCATCTCCAGCTGTGAAGGAGCAAGCCCCGACAGCGCGCTGGCCGGAAGCAGGATCACCGGGCGCAGCAGACCCATGACTGAAGGCACGTCGATCGCCGAGGACTCGAGTACCCGGACCGCCCGGCGCACGCCGAGTGCTCCCGACAGGCGTCGCACCGAGGCCTGCCACTGTTCACGCGCACGCGAGGCATGCCGGTTGACCAGCAAGTGGGCACGAAGCCACTCGAGGAGCAGCCGAAGCGAGAACATCGCAACGCCCGCGAACCATACGGCCACGATCACCGGCAACACGTCGTTGGCGGCGTGCGCCAGCGAGCGAAGGCGATCGGGCTGAGCGAGCGCTGCCACCGGAAAAGTGGGCGAGTGCTGGATCAGCGGCGAGCCGAGCTGCGTTGGCGCGGCGGACACGGGGGCTTCCGCGGCACGGAAGGACCGTACCCCCGATGCGACTCCAAGGATGACGAGCAGCCCCAGCGCAGCGCACGAGACGAAGTAGCGCAGGCTCGCGCTTCCGCCCGTGAGGAGCCGGAGGACGATCGCGAGACATGCCGCGATGAGTGCTCCCTGCCAGATGAGGTGCAGCAGGGCCCAGCCGATGGCTTGCGTGAGCGGTCCGCTCGGAAGCGCCAAGTTCATTGAGCACGCCCCTCCTCGAGCTCATCGAGCAGCGCGCGGATGGCGCGTCGCTCCTGAGCGGTGGCACGGCTGGAGGAGAGCGCCTGCAGCACGAGCTTGGCCGGCGACCCTCCGAAAGCGCGTTCGACGAGATCGCCGAGAAGCTGGCGCTGGGTGCGCTGCTCACTCAAGCGCGGCACGTAGACGTGGGCGCGCTGCGCTTCGTCGCGCACGACCAGGCCCTTGTCCGTCATGATCTGAAGTTGCTTCAAGACCGTGGTGTAGCCGCTGCGGTTCGAGGCGCTCAGCGATTCGTG
>JAHFBX010000250.1 GCA_023249815.1 Candidatus Eiseniibacteriota bacterium | reverse complement strand
GGAGGATCCCGATGTCCTAGCTTAAGACACAGCCCACCGGCGCCAGCGTCGCCCAGTTCATCTCCGCGATCCCGGATCCCGTGCGACGTGGGGACTGCCGGACGCTCGCCTCTCTCATGCGGCGCGCGACCGGAGCCAGGGCCGAGATGTGGGGCCCGAGCATCGTGGGCTTCGGCCGCTATCACTATCGCTCCGCCAGCGGCCGTGAGGGCGACTGGTTCCTCGCCGGCTTCTCGCCGCGAAAGCAGGACCTCACCGTGTACGTGATCGGCGGGCTAAATCAGAGCGCCGCTCTGCTCGCCCGTCTCGGCCGGCACAAGAAGAGCGGTGGCGGCTGTCTCTACTTGAAGCGGCTGGCCGAGGTGGACCTGAGCGTGCTCGAGCAGATCGTGGCGAACTCGGCCACGACGTTACGGGCGGTGGAAGCGAATGCCGCGAAGCAGGCGAAGCCCGCGAAGACCAAGGCCGTCGCTGACGAGCACGCGAAATCGGAGGCGAGAGCGGACGCGAGGCACGGCAACCAGCCGATCGCCAAGTCCAACCCGACCCCGAAGGCGAAGTCGCCCGCGAAGCCGGCGCGCCGTGGCCGCTGACTGGCGCTCCTTCCCCGCCGGATTCCTGTGGGGAGCGGCCACCAGCGCGCACCAGGTCGAAGGTGGCAACCGCCGCAATGATTGGTGGCGGTTCGAGCAGGTTCCGGGCGCCATCCAGGGCGGCCGCGGCAGCGGTGAAGCCTGCCGCCACTGGGAGCTCTTCGACGAGGACTTCGCGTTGGCCGCCGCAGATGGCCACAACGCGCATCGTCTGTCGCTCGAATGGAGCCGGCTCGAGCCGTCTCCGGGCCAGTTCGACGGCGGCGCCGTTGCGCACTACCACGCCGTGTTCGCATCGCTCCACCGTCACGGGCTCGCGCCCATCGTCACGCTCCACCACTTCACGAGCCCGCTGTGGATCGCGGACAGCGGCGGCTGGGAGGCGCGTGGCACGGTGGACCGGTTCGAGGCATTCGTGCGTTTCTGCGCGCGCGAGTTCGGGGGCGAGGTGGACTGGTGGTGCACCGTGAACGAGCCCGAGGTGTTCGCGTTTCGAGGCTGGAGCGAGGGCATCTGGCCACCCGCCGTGCGCGACAACTCCCGAGCGCTCACCGTGATCGCGCACCAGCTCGAGGCGCACGGCCGCGCGTATCGCGCGCTGCACGCGGAGGATCGCGCGGACGCCGACGGCGACGGTGTGGCTGCGCGCGTGGGCTTCGCCAAGCATCGCGTGCAGCTCGAACCCCTGCGCGCGTGGCATCCGCTCGATCGGCTGCAAGCCTACTTCGAGGATCGCGTGTTCAACCGGGCGGTGGAACAGGCCGTGGTGGAGGGCGAGATCGACCTGTCCATCCCTGGCGCGCGCGGCGTGCGTCGGTCGCTCACCGAGTTGAAGGGCGCGCTCGACTGGTATGGGCTCAACTACTACACGCGCTGGAAGGTCCGATCGCTCTCGCCCGAGCCGCACGTCGCGCGTCCGGGCGCACCCCAGACCGACCTGGGCTGGGAGCTGTGGCCGGGTGGGTTGCAGCAGGCGATCCTGTGCGCGTCACGGCTCGGCAAGCCCGTCCTGGTCACCGAAAACGGTGTCGCGGACGCGAGTGACAGGCTGCGCCCCGCCGCGATCGTCGCATTCGTCGAGGCGATGCACGCGGCGATCGCGCGAGGCGTGGACGTGCGCGGCTACATGCACTGGTCGCTGCTCGACAATTTCGAGTGGGCCGACGGCTACTATGGTCGCTTCGGGCTCTACGCCGTGGACTTCGATTCCGCGGAGCGCACGCGCACGCGCCGGCGAAGCGCAGAGGTGTTCGCGCGCATCGCGCGCGCCAACGGCGTCACGGCCGACGTGCGCGCCGCGGTGGACGGCGCCGAAGCGCACCGCTAGAGTCGCAGCGCTCTCACTCGGAGGCGCGCGCATGTGCCCGTTCTGCAAGGACAAACCCTGCAAGATCCTCGAGCGACCCGACGGCCATCTCGCGTGCGAGTGCGGCAAGCACTCGTGGCCGAATGCCGCGGTCTATGCGGAGTCGCTACGCCTCGCGGACCTCACCGTGGTGAAGAACGTCTACAACTGGACACAGTCGTTCTGAGCTGAGCCTCGCGCTTCGCCGGGGCGGTCGTCCCCCGTTCGCAGGGCGCGCGGTGGCTCGGCCCGCCGCGAACTATGCCGCCGGCCGCACCACGAGGCTCTTCAACTCCTTGGGCACGTCATCCATGTCCACGAGCTCGGCGCACACACCCCAGGCGCCGTGGCGGCGCGCCCACTCCGCGCCCTCGTGGAGCGCGATCATGCCGCCGGCACGAAGCTCCGTGGCGATCACCTTGATCTGACTCGAGGCCATCGCGGTGAGCACGGACTGCGAGTCCGGCATCATGCCCACCCCGCGCGGGTTCACGGGGCCGAACACCATGTCGGGCGCCACGCCCCACGCGCCGAGGCGCGTGAGCAGATGGCCCAGGTTCCGGGTCTCGACGCCCACGAGCCAGCGGCGCTGACGCGCGAAGCGGATGAGACGGTCGATGAACCTGGGCTGGTTCGCGGCGAGTGCCAGGTCGGTGACCACGCTCGAGATCACGATGCCGCGAAGCGCCTTGGCGTTGAACTGGAGCGCCTCGCGCTCGATGCGCGGAAGCACGCGCGAGGCCAGGTCGCCGGCCAGTCCCATGGGCAACAGGTTCATGGCCGCGGCTCCCGCGCGCTTGGCATCCCAGCCGTTCGCGCCGTTGTCCTCGCCGGGGTCGAAGAACAGCGCCGGCTCCCACAGCAGGTCGTCCGAGGGCCACAGGTGCGGCACGCGCGCCAGGATGGGCAGTGGCTTGGGGAGCTCGGCCAGCGCGTCGTGCACGTCCTGCGTGGGCGGCGCCAGCACCGCCTCGGCGCCCGCGGCCACGCCCTTGACGAGCGCCACGGCGAGCGACTCCGACTCCTCGAAGCGATTCGCGATCTCGAGCTGGCGGTCGCGCGTGGCGCGAACCGGCAGCGCGAGCGACGCCACGCCCAGCACCAGGCGCGGCGCTTCGAGCGGCGCGCGCTTCACGACACCACCTCACGCTCGGAGCCGTCCGCGGCGACGCTCTGGCGCACCGTGTCCAGGACGCGCGCGACGCGCAGCGCGCGCGCCGCCGACAGCGCCTCGGCGCACACCGGGTCGCCGGCCAGCATGCGCTGCCAGCCCTCCACCACCGTGGGCGAGTCGCCGCCCTCGAAGCGCGCGAGCGTGGGTTCGCTCGCGGCCACGACGCGGCCCTGGAGCGAGGCCATGTCCATCTCGAGCGCGTCGTCGGAGACGATGATGCGCCCCTCGGGACCCGAGCCCTCGATGACCATGGCGGTGCCCGGGTAGTCCGGGACGCTCCACGACGCCTCGACCTTCGCCGTGAGGCCGCTCGCGAAGCGCGCGTCCGTCTGGCACTCGTCCAGCCAGTCGCCGTAGAGCCGCTGGCCCTTCGCGGCCACCGACACGATCGGGCCGAACGACGCGTCGAGCAGGAGCAGCAGGTCGGCGAGCAGGAAGTCGAGTACGTCGCGTGACGGCTGGGCGAGCGGCGAGAACACGCGCGACACCGACGCCGAGGCGCGCACCTGCTGCACGTGCTCCGCAGACAGCGCACCGGTGCGACGGGCCCGCGCGAACGTCGGCTGGAACAGCACCGCGGCCCCGGCGGCCACGGGGCGGCCGCTGCTCGCCATCGCCGCCTCGATGCGGTCCGCGGTCTCTCGCGGCATGCTCGCCAGGCCATGCACGAGCACCGCGAGCCCGGCGTGAACACCCCTCTCCACCAGGTCCGCGGCCTCGGCCGCCGGCGAGCACACGATGAGCGTGTCGGCCGCGCGCTTCTCGAGCCAACGCCCGAGCGAGGCCTCCATGGGCGCGGCGAAGCCCACGCCGCGCACGAACCGGCGCAGGTCGCCGCGCGGTTCCACGAAGCCGACGACTTCGGCTCCGGAGTGCATGGCGAACGCACACGCGTAGTCGAGCCCCGCACGCCCCAGTCCGGCCACCACCACGCGATCGCGTGCGGCGGGCTCGGCGGGGTGCTGCTCGCGGTTCTCGGCCATGGCGGTGGTGGGGAGGGCCATCGTCACTCCATCCTTGGGGGTGACCCGTGAGCCCACACCGTAGCGGCGCCGCCCGCCATGGGCAAACCGCGCCGCACCCTGTCGCCGCTCACGCCGACATCCTGAACTCGATGCGCGGATCCTCGCGATCGCGGTCCTGGATCTTGAACAACTCCGCGCCCTCGAGCCGCATGCCCTGCGCCACCCACGAATCGGGGATCTGCTCCAGGCGCGTGTTGTAGAGCGTGACGACGTCATTATAGAACTCGCGACGGTCGGCGATCTGGTTCTCGAGTTCGCTGATGCGCTGCTGCAGCGCGCGGAAGCCCTGGTCCGCCTTGAGGTCCGGGTAGCTCTCCGCCACGGCCATGATGCCGCCGAGCGCCTTCCCGAGCTGGCTCTCCGCCGAGGCCCGCTCGCCGACCGTGCGCGCACTCGCCAGCGCCGCACGCGCCTCGGACAGCTTGTCGAACACGGCGCGCTCGTGCTGCATGTAGGCCTCGCACGTCTTCACGAGCTTGGGGATCTCGTCGTGGCGCTGCTTCAGGAGCACGTCCACGTTGGCCCACGAACGCCCGATGTTGTTCTTCATCTCCACGAATCCGTTGTAGAGGGACAGGAAGTAGCCCACTGTCCCCACCACCACGAACCCGATCAGCGCGGTCCACAGGATCTCGGCCGGATGCATCGGTCCTCCTCTTGGGGCGCCTGCGCGCCGCCTCGTGTCACTGCGGCAAGGGCAGCGCGCCGCTCTTCGCCAGTTCGATCAGGCACCACAGGCCGAACAGCGTCAGCAGCGGCCCGCCCACGAGCCCGCCGAACGCCTTGAGCCCGTATTCCAGCGTCATGGTCTTCTCGCTGCGATCACTGATGATGAACGCCGGGTCGCGCGGGCCGCGCCGCACGACCGCGTTGCACTCACCGTCGTAGCGGCGCACGTGCGTGGCACCGATGCCGTCCGTACCGGTGGCCTCCAGCACCTCCTCATCCATCGAGATG
>JAHFBX010000249.1 GCA_023249815.1 Candidatus Eiseniibacteriota bacterium | reverse complement strand
CGGGGAATGGGGTCAGGGAGCGAATCAGTCTAGCGCGTCCCCTACGCGTGTGCAGCCTTCCCGGGGCGACCTTGCCCTCGTCCCGAGCGCTCCCTAGACTCATGCGTCTCATGTCCGCTCACTCAGGCTGCCGCGCGCCCCAGCACCCCCTCCCCGCCCGCTCGAGCACGGCAGTCCGGGCGTCGTTCGCGCGCCTCGGCTCGCTCGTGGCACTTCTCGCGCTTGGCGTCGCGCGCCCCGCCGACGCGGGCGTCCGCGTGGTGGCCAGCGATTCGCGGGGCGTGACGTTGGAGCTCAGGGTGGGTGCGTGGACGCTGTCCGCGCCGGACGCGCAGGGTCGCGCGCGCGTGCAGGGTCTCGGCGACTCGCACACGATGGCCATCCCGGGCCGGCCGATGCTGCCCGCCTGGAGCGCCACGCTGGCGCTGCCGCCGGACGCTCGGCCCTCGGCGCGCGTGATCGCGTCCACGGGCGAGCAGGCACGCTCGGGAACGCGCGTCGTGATCGCGGGGCGGCCGGCGTTCGGTGTCGGTTCCGACAGCAGACTCGGGCCGCAACCCATCGTGGAGCCGGCGGAGCCGATCGTGGACGGCGTGTGGCCGCCTGCGTCGGTGGAGCTCGCAGTACCGTTCGGGTTCCGCGGGCGGCGGATGGTGTCACTGGAGCTGCGTCCATTCCGCTACGACGAGGCGTCGGCCCGCGTGTCGTCGCCGCTCGCACTCACCGTGCGCGTGGACTTCAATCGTCCGGTCGCCGCCGCGACGATGCCAGCAGAGCTCGGCGCCGCGGACCGCCACGTGGATGCCGCGCTCGCCGCGAGCGTCGTGAACTGGGAGCAGGGCCGCGCCTGGCGACTGCCGCCCGCCGCGATCTCCACCTCGGGTTCGCTGTTCGCGCGACAGCTGGCCGGCGGCGCGCGCGCGCTGGCGTTCGAGGACGACCAGCCGGAAGTGCGGGTGAAGCTCGACGAGACCGCGCTCTACCGCCTGCCGTTCGACGACCTCGTCGCGAAGGGCTATCCGACCGGCGTGACGGTCGCGGATGTGAGCGTCCACCGCCACGAGTTCCTGGAGGGCGCCCAGCCGCCCTACGGCACGGTCGAGCTACCGTGCGAGATACAGGACGCCAACCAGAACGACGTTTTCGACAGTGGCGACGCGATCTGGCTGTGGGTGCGGAACTGGGCCGAGCGCTCGAACGCCTCGAACATCCGCCGCTACTGGGGCGACGCGGAGGTGGTGTTCGTGACGCGGAAGCCGGGCGGCGGCTTGCGCGTGGCACAGCGACCGGGCTGGAACGGTGTCCCAGGCCTGACGCCGCTCGCGAGCTATCCGTTCAAGAAGCACTACGAGAAGGACTTCGCGTCCATGATGCCGTTCGTGACCTCGCCGGCCGACACGAACATCGGCGTGTGGCAATGGACGCAGTTCGCGCTCTACTACAATCGACCCGACACCATGCGGGTCGAGACGAACGACCTCGACAACACGCGCGACATCGACGTCACCGTGCGCTGGGTGGGGCGCGCGTACGACTTCCATTTCATGTGGGCGGCGTTCCGGAACGGCTTGAACCAGGTCACGACGTTCGTGGACTCGACCTCCTCGTGGTTCGGCAAGGCGCCGCTCGTGCGCTCGGCCACGCTACCGGGGACCACGCTCACCGAGGGCAACACGAACTTCTTCCGGCAGTGGGGCAAGAACCAGTTCGCGGCGCCTTCCCCGAGCAACAACGCCATCAGCTTTGCCGGGCTCGACTGGTTCGACGTCACCTACTGGCGCCGCTATCGCGCGGTGGCCGACATGGTGCGGTTCAACAGCGGCGACGGAACCGGCGACGTGCAGATGAGCGTCGGCGGGTTCACGCGCGACTCGCTGCGCGTCTACGACGTCACCGACCCGGACCAACCCGTGCGTTTGACGGTGCTTCCCGCACAGGTCGTCGTGGGTGCCGACGTGACGTTCGACATCCAGGACGTGGCGGGTGGCCTGCGTCGTGAGTACGTCGCCGCGGCGGTGCAGGATCCGCCTGCGGCCGGCCAGGGGCCGCGCGTGCCGCCGCCGAGCGCCTACAGCGCCGTGACGCGCCGCCAGCTCTGGGCGCAGTCCGCGGGCGACTACCTGCTGGTCGTGCCCGAGGCGTTCGCGCCCGCGACGCCGCCGCTCGTCGCGCTGCGCACGAGCCAGGGCCTGAGCGTGCTCGAGGCGCCGGTGGAGAGCATCTACGACGAGTTCGATGGCGGCCGGCATTCGGCGGCGGCGATCCAGCGCTTCGCGCGCTACGCATACCAGCACTGGGACTCGCGCTTCCTCATGCTCGTGGGTGACGGCACGCTGGACCCGATGGGCAATCGCGCCAAGTCCGGCCTGGACTGGATCCCGGTGCTGCCCACGCCCGGCCCCGTCGGCGCGGGCGAGGGGCTGGAGATCATCCCGAGCGACAACCGCTACGGGTTCCTCACCGGCAACGAGGACCCCATCTCGAACCCGGACAGCAACCGCGTCGTTCCCGAACTCATGGTGGGTCGGCTCACGGTGAACTCGCTCGCCGACGCCACGAACCAGATCGGCAAGATCGTGGCGTACGAGAACGTGCAGCCGGCCGATGACTGGCGGCGGAACGTGCTCCTGAACGCCGACGATGCGTTCTCGGGCGAGACCACGTTCGGGGGCGGCGGCACCACGACCGGCTATTGCCACCGCTTTTACGAGGAGCTGTTCGTCGGGTTGAACCAGACCATGCACGGGTTCATCGCCAGCGACTCCGGCATCGCGGGGATGAACGTCGAGGAGTTCAACCTCCGCTACTACCTGACGAAAGAGAACACCGTTCCCGGGCCGTTCGGCGACACCTGCCGGGTGGACCGCAACGAGACGCGGCAGAACTGCCACAGCGGTGTGACGCCGTTCCTCCTCGGCAAGTTGAACGCCGGCCAGCTGCTGTGGAACTACCAGGGGCACGCGAACGAGTTCGTGCTGACGCACGAGGACCTCTACGTGAACTCGGGCACCGGCCTGGGTGACGACTCGTACCGCCTCGCGAACGACAACAAACCCTTCGTGTTCGCGGCGTTCTCGTGTCACGCGAACATGTTCGCGCGGCCCGAGCACCAGCTGGACGCCGCCATCGGGCCCGCGCTCGGCGAGGACATGATGGCGCTCCCGAACGGACGTGGCGCCGTCGCGAGCTGGGCGTCGGTGTGCTTCGAGGTCGTGCCGCGCGCCGCCGACACGCACGTGAACGTGGAGCTGATCCGCAGCCTGTTCGTGAATCCACCGCACGACGAGTTCCTGGGCGCCGACGACCGCGGCGCGCGCGTCGTGCTCGGCGAGGCCATCCTGTCCACGCTGTTCCGCTACATCGGCACGACGCAGAGCTACGCGGCCGAGCGCGGGCTGAGCATCACCTACACGCTGCTCGGGGACCCGGCGACGCGGCTCTCGATCGGCCGGCCGCTCTCCGAGGTGCTCGCGAATGGCACGCCCGTGACGAGCGGCACGCCGGTGCGACTGCACACGCTCGGCGACAGGCTGCGCATCGACGCGAACGTGGTGAGCAATTCGCGCGTCGACAGCCTGGCACTGTTCGTGAACGACGGCTCGGGCGGTGGCGACGTGCCGGTGCCGAGCGCGGACGTCACGATCACGCCCGCGTTCCCCGATACCGTGCAGGGCGGTACGCTGTACGGCGCCGGCCGGCGCTACCACCTGGAGTACCACACGCAGCCGGCCGCGCGCTCGATCGACTATGCCGTCGTCACGAAGGACCGCTACGGCTTGGCACGGCGCACGAACATCGCGCTTCGCCTGGAAGGGGTGCTGCGCGTGAACGGCACCGCGATCGCCGACAACGACGAAGTGGCGCCGAACGCGATCCTGTCGCTGTTGCTGCTCTCGCCCGCTCCGATCCCAAGCCCGCTCACCGACCTGACGCTCACGATCGGCGGGAACGTGCAGCCATTCGCCGCGGCGCAGGCGCCGGGCGACCCCTCCGGGCGCGAGTGGATCCTGAACTGGACGCACTCGGACTACCCGATCGACGACTACCCGGTGCAGCTCGCCGTGCAGGGCGGCGGCACGGTGACCTTGCGCTTCCGGGTCACGGCGTCGGCGAGCCGGCTGGCGCTGCGCGACCTGTTCCCGTTCCCGAACCCGTTCGACAACAGCGGCACGCGGTTCTCGTTCATGCTGCTCGGGAGCGAGGTGGCGGACGTGAAGCTGCGCGTGTTCTCGCAGAGTGGTCGCTCGATCTACACCGAGGCGTTCCGCGGGCTCAATCCCGGCTATCATCAGCTCGCCTGGAACGGGAACGACGCCGAGGGCGACGCGCTGGCGAACGGCGTCTACTTCTTCCGGCTGAGCGCGACCACGGCGAGCGGGGCCACGACGGAGCAGCTGGGCCGGCTGGTGAAGCTGCGAAGGCCGAAGCGCACGGCCGAACCGACGGTGCCGTAGCGTCGCACGCCGCAGCGTGACGACCCCGCGGCCGCCGCGGGAGATCGCGAAGGGGATCCCTCATGACGCGTGGACGCGGTTCGCTGCTGGCGTTGATGCTCCTGGCATCGCAGGGCTCGAGTCCGGCCTGCTCGGCCGCCGCGGTCACGCCGAACGCCGGCGTCCTGCGCGACATCGTGCTCGCCGAAGACCGTCGTGACTGGGCCAGCGGCGGGCTCGCGGCCGCGCTCCGGCACGCCGATCCGGCCGTGCGCGCGCGCGCCGCGCTCGCCACTGGCCGACTCCAGGACTCCGCAAGTATCGCGGCGCTGACTCCGCTGCTCGCCGACCGCGTGCCCGCCGTGCGCCGCGAAGCCACGTTCGCGCTGGGCCAGATCGGGAATCGCTCCGCGCGGGTCGCGCTCGAGGGGCTGCTCGCCGAGCGCGACCCGGAGCTGGTGGCACTCGCGGTCGAAGCGCTCGGGAAGCTCGGCGATCCGACGGCGACCGCGAAGCTCCTGCCGTTCCTGCGCCGCGGCACGCCGGCGCAGCGCATGCGCGTCTGCGAGGCACTCTGGCGCCTGGCCGACACCACGGCCGCCGACGCGCTGGTCGCGGCACTTGGCGATCGCGATCCCCAGGTGCGCTGGCGTGTGGCATACGCGCTCGAGAAGCTGGCGCTCCCGGCGCGCGTCGTGC
>JAHFBX010000248.1 GCA_023249815.1 Candidatus Eiseniibacteriota bacterium | reverse complement strand
ATGCATACCACGGTGGAGTTGAACTTCTTGGCGAGCCGAAGCACATCGCCGGCGTGGTCGCTGTGCGCGTGCGTGACCAGGATGACGTCTGCATGACTCAACGGCGCAACCCCCACTGGCGCCATGGGGTTCCCCTCGATCCACGGGTCCACGAGCACATGCTTGCCGCGCGGCGACACCAGCTGGAACGCGCTGTGTCCGAGCCAGGTGAGCGAGAAGCCCTTGTCGAAGATCTTCATGCGCAGATCACAAGCCCCAGGTGGGAGAGGGCATGGGTACGGCGGGAAATCTCATGGGACGCGAGTCTATGCGTCGACTCGCGGTACGTCCACGCGGTACGTCCACGCGGTGCGTCCACGCGGCCGGCCCGTGCGGTGCCGAGTGACGAGCGGCGGGACGTCAGTTGCGCCCGAGGGATTCCGCCGACGGCGCGCCGGGCCCAAGCCCGCGGAGATGCTCGCGCAACTGGCGTGCACGCTCGACGACGCTGTCCACGGCGAGCAGCGCCAGCTTCACGTCACTCGGGATCCGCGCTGCGGTTGCGAGCACGCCCACGATCGTGGCGAGCGGGGCCGCGTCGTCGAACATCGGCGGCGCGAGCCATGCCTCGTGCGCGAGCGGAGCCAGGCGTGCGCGCTCCTCGATCAGGCCCTGGCGCGCGACCTGCGCCAGGGGATCGTCCTCGGAGTAGGGTGCCTCGGGTGCGGAGTCCGGCACACAGGCGCGATAGGGGAACTCGCGCACCGGCCGCCCCAGCCGCACGCGCGCCACGCCTCGCACCCGCAGGTCGTAACTGTCGTTCGGCAGCCACGAGGCTTCCTCGAAACGCGCCACGCAGGCGAGGTCGTGAAACGACGGGCTCCCCTGGTAGTCCGCCTCCCAGCCCGGCGCGAGCGTCGCGAGCACGATCAAACGCTGGTCGGAGAGCGCATCACGCACGAGCGTGCGGTAGCGGAGCTCGAAAACGTGCAGACCCATCTCGGCGTGGGGAAACAACACAACGCCGGGCAATGGGAACACCGGTACCGGCCGATCGAACACCAGGTCCATGTTCGCGATTTCCGTGCGAAGGTGGCACCGGAACGCCGTCCGCGCGCGAGCGCCTATTCTTCGGTGAGGAATCCCAGCACGTCCGCGACGTGCCCTTCAACCTTCACCTTCGGGTAGATCTGGGCGATGCGACCGGTACGGTCGATGATGAACGTGGTCCGCTCGATGCCCATGAACTTCTTCCCATACAGGTTCTTCTGCTTCCACACGCCATAGGCCTTGCTCGTGCCGGAGTCAGCGTCGGACAACAGCTCGAATGGCAGCTTGTGCTTGGCCACGAGTTTCTGGTGCGACTCGATGGGATCCGCCGAGACGCCGAGGATCACCGCGCCCACGGCTTCGAACTGCGGGATGAGATCGCGGAATCCGCACGCTTCTTTCACGCAGCCGGGCGCTTCGTCGTTCGGGTAGAAGTACAGCACCACGGTCTTCTTGCCCTTGTACTGCCGCAGTGAGACGTCCTGCCCCGACGTCCCGGGCAGCGTGAAGTCCGGCGCCGGCTTGCCGATCACCGGCAGCAGCGTGGCGGTGGCCATGGATCCTCCGGAAAAACCGTGCGGGCCCCCGGTCGAAGGGGCCCGTCACGATGCGTGGAGCCGCGCGTCGCGCGGCCTAGTCGTGCGAGATCACTTGCCGGCCGGCTGCATGGCGAGCGCGCGATCGAGACTCGCGGCCACCACGTTCCAGTCCAGGTTGTTGAAGAACGCGTCGATGTACTTGGCGCGCGCGCGCCCGTAGTCGAGCCAGTAGGCGTGTTCGTACACGTCGAGCGCCAGGATCGGCGTGGCGTTCCACAGTGCAAACGTGTTCTGCGCGTCGCCGAGGACGGTCGTGAGCATGCCGAGGTCGTGGTCGTAGGCGAGCCACACCCAGCCGCGCGCCGCGAGACCGGACGCCTTGAAGTCCGCGAGCCATGCGTCGTACGACGGGAAGTCGCGCGCGATCAACTCCATGAGCTTGCCCGACGGCGTGCCGCCCTTGCCGCCCAAGTGCCCGAAGTAGATCTCGTGGTTCTTCATGCCGCCGATCGCGAACGAGTAGTCCACGCGCAGCGAGCGCAGGTCGCTGTAGATCTGGTTCGCGGTCGTGCGATCCACGGCGTCGAGCTTCTTCTGGATCTCGTTCACCTTGCCGACGTAGCCCTTGTAGAGCTCGTAGTGCTCTTCCTGGGTGCGGGCCGAGATGCCGTTGAGTTCGCGGATCGAGGCGAACGTCTTGGGGGTGATGTCCTTCCAGGCCATGGGATGCCTCCTCGTTAGAGAGGTCGAACGGAGCGCGTGAAGGCCCCGGGCAGGTCGCGGGTATGCCCGGAGGGTATCCCGCGCGGTTCGCGTGCCGCAAGCCGAAGCCCGCGCGCCGCATCACATCGCCGGCGGCCGCGGCCGGTAGCCGTCCGCGCGCGTGATCCGGCCGGCGCGCACCGAATCGAACAGCGCCTGGGCGCGCGGGCCGCTCACCGGGCAGGTGGTGTCGTAGCGCCGGCAGCCGGCCAGCGTGTAGCCACAGCCGCAGTCGCACGCACGTCCGTTCGCGATGCGGAGGAACGTCTCGCGCGCTGGTGCCGCGAGTACCGCGAGCTCCAGGTCGGGGATGTCGTCCACCCACGCGGTCTTGAGCCGCACGCTGTCCGGCTCCGCCAGCTCGAGCGCACGCTCGACGACGTCGCCGGAGGGTTCGGCGACCGGCTCCTGCGTTCCCGCCGCGCGCCGGACCGGTTGCTGGAACGAGCCGCGGATCGCCACGACGGCGAGCGCCGCCGCGCCGAGAATCCCGAGTATCGCAAGCAGCCGGAGAGGGTTGCGCATGCCAGAAGCGTAGCTCACGCCGAGCGTGCGGCGAACCCGGTCGTGTGACGCAACACGCGTCCTACCGGAACGCAGGCCCCACTTCACACGGACTTCAGCAGGAGTTTGCGCTCGCATGATACTCGGTAGAGCGCCGTGCTCCGATGCTAGGGCCATGAAGCAAGCCGGGCTCGTCGCCGAGACGCGATCGCGTGTGTCTCGCCCGGAAATCGCGGGCGACTCGACCGGGACCCGCAGGCCGGAAGTTCACATGAACACTGTCGCGCGAATGACGCTGTTGGCCGCCGTGGTTGGCTGCGCGCTGCTCGCCGCCCCGAGCGCGCACGCGAGACCTTCACCCGGCGTCGTGAACATCCCCGGCACGAACCTCGAGTTCACGACCTCGCGCACGCACGCGGCCTCGCCGGCGGGGCGCCGCGCACGCCATCGGCCCGTTCGTCCGGCCCGTCACGCACAACGCCACGTGCTCCGGCGCAACGGCTCGCGTGTGACCTTCGTCGCGGTGACGCCTCGCGGCACGGCGCACGCGCCGCGTTCCTGCGGGTCCACGGCGGCCGCACACGCGAAGCGCGACCGCGCGCCACGCGCCGACGCCCGCTCACCCGAGAGCCGCGGCCCCCCGCGCGCGAGCCCTCGTGATCCCCTTGCCGCATCGCTGCCCGCGCGCCGCGAAATCACCTCCGAGCCGCGCGCACGACTCGACGCCCCGTTCTCGGCGTCCCCTGCTCCTGTCGCGTTCCATTCCTCGCGACGGTCGAGCCCGGCCCCCACGGCCCTCGAACTCAAGCCCGAACTCCACGCGCGCGCGCCTCCGAACTGATCCGGCTCGCGACGCGCAGTGGGTCGCCGGTGCACCGTGCACCCGATCCGAGCTTTCCTTGGAAGCAGTCGAGTCTCGCGTACGAGGGGCGCGGACTCACGACGTGGATCCCCTCGACTGGGAGAACATCATGAACTCCGGACGCATCATCGTCTCGACCCTGTTCGCGCTCGCACTCGTGGCCGGCGCGGCTGGGGCAGGCCCCACGACGACCGACGCGAACAAGCAGGCGCCGACCATTACGCATGTGGTGGCGAAGGCACCGGCGCATGCGAAGGCGGCGGCCAAGCTGGCGACGCCTCGCGTGGACCTGAACACCGCTTCGCGCGAGGAGCTGGCGAAGCTCCCCGGCATGGACGAGGCGACCGCGGACAAGATCATCGCCGCGCGGCCGTTCAAGTCCCGTGGCGAGCTGCGGTCGAAGGGCGTGGTCAGCAGCGTCGAGTACGCGAAGCTGCGTGAGCATGTGATCGCGAAGCCCACCACGGTCGCGGCTTCTTCGACCAAGTAGGCATGTCGCAGATCGATCGGAGCGCGCCCCGCGCCTCGCCCCCGGACGCTTCGGGGGCGGGGCCGGGGTCGCTCCCCGTTCCGCTCCCCGGCGCTCCCGTCGCGCGCCCACTCACATTCCGCCGGCAGGCGCTGGCGCTCGCCGTGGCCGTGATGGGCGTGGTGGACCTGGCGTCGGCGATCCTGTCGCACCCGCCCGAACGGCTGCTCGCGCTGCGTCATCTCGTGCCGTCACTGGTGCGGGACTCGAGCCGCACGTTCACACTGCTCGCGGGCTGCCTGCTGCTGGTGACGGCGTGGGGCCTGCGGCGCGGCAAGCGTCGCGCGTTCGTGGCGGCGATGTTCCTGTGCGCGCTGAGCGTTCCCGTCAACCTGCTCAAGGCCATGGACCTCGAGGAGGCCACGGTGGCCACGGGTCTCATGTTCGCACTGGGCGTGAGCGCCGAGGCGTTCCAGGTGCGCAGTCGCGAGCTGTCGTTCGCGATGCTGCGTTCGCGTGCCGTGTGGGCCCTGCTCGGTCTGTTCGCCTACGCGGCGGCGGGATCCTGGTGGATCGAGCGGCAATATGGTGTGCCGCTCCCGCTCCTCGACACGCTCGGTGACGCGCTCTACCAGCTCTTCGGCGTGGGACGTCCGGTGCAGGCTCCCGGGCCCCTGCCCCACCCCGCCGCGCACGTGCTCGGGTGGTACCTGCGCTCGCTGCCGCTGCTCGGCGTGACCATGGTGGTGGGCCTCGCGCTGGCGGCGTTGCGCCCGGCTCGATTCCGCCGACGCCATCGGGAGGAGGCGCGTCGCGTCGAGGCCCTGTTGCACGAGTACGGCGCCTCGTCGGTGTCGTGGTTCGCGCTCTCCGACGACGTCGACTTCTTCTTCAGCCGCAACCGCCGAGCCGTCATCGCCTACCGATTCGAAGCGGACGCGGTGCTCGTGATCGGCGATCCCATCGGTCCCGCCGAGGAGTGGCGACCGATGCTCGCAGAGTTCGCGGAGT
>JAHFBX010000247.1 GCA_023249815.1 Candidatus Eiseniibacteriota bacterium | reverse complement strand
AGGAAGGCAGCACGAAGGCGAACATGCACACGTTCCAGCTCGCCGCCGAGGACTACGGCGTGCAGTTCGACGGCACGTACGCGGCCGCCGCGGTGACGATCGAGCCGATGCTCCCGAACGCCGGTGCCAACTTCCTGAACCCGTTCAACCGCACGGCGGTGGCGTACGTGGACCAGGCGACGTGGGCGATCCCGCTCGCGACGGGCTCGGTCGTCTCTGGCGTCACGGCGTACGGCGACTCGCTGCAGCTCAAGTACCAGGTGGCGGGCCGTGGCAAGGCGGGCGACCTCACGCTCGTCCTGACGAGCGGCCAGTAGTCGAACGCGGCTTCCGGATCCGATGCGGGGGGTGGCGATGCGCCACCCCCCGCGAGCGTTTTGCGGCCGTTCCCGTGCTGGGGCGATTCGCCCAGTGCCGCACGCCCTCCATGCAGGCTGCGTGGCGGGGGGGTGGTTTCGTGCAGCCCGCGCGAATCCCGGCCACGAGAATCACCTCAAGTCCGAGTCGTTCGGATTCCGATAAGTCCATGGAGTGCAGCCCCCCGCGCGGCCACGACACCGCGCCGCGTCTCTTGGCACGCGGGCTGCATTGACCGAAGTCAGTGTCCAACCGGTTGCACTCAGTCCACTCCAGGAGGTCGTCACCATGGTTCGGAATTCGAAGGGCTTCACGCTGATCGAGCTGATGATCGTGGTCGTGATCATCGGCATCCTCGCCGCCATCGCGATCCCCAACTTCATCGCCATGCAGAACCGCGCGAAGGAAGGCAGCACGAAGGCGAACATGCACACGTTCCAGCTCGCCGCCGAGGACTACGGCGTGCAGTTCGACGGCACGTACGCGGCCGCCGCGGTGACGATCGAGCCGATGCTCCCGAACGCGGGCGCCAACTTCAAGAACCCGTTCAACCGCACGGCAGTGGCGTACGTGGACCAGGCGACGTGGGCGATCCCGCTCGCGACGGGCTCGGTCGTCTCGGGCGTCACGGCGTACGGCGACTCGCTGCAGCTCAAGTACCAGGTGGCGGGCCGTGGCAAGCTGGGCGACCTCACGCTCGTCCTGACGAGCGGCCAGTAGCGATTCCCTTCCCCAGGCTGGCGCGCGGCCGGGGTTCGCCCCGCCCCGCGCGGCCCGCCGGGGACGCTGCAACTCACCTGGACCATCCGACGGGAAGAGCGAGGGCCGTCTCCATGCGCCGCGAACGAGGATTCACGCTGATCGAGCTGATGATCGTGGTCGTGATCATCGGCATCCTCGCCGCCATCGCGATCCCGAACTACACCTCCATGCAGGCGCGTGCGAAGGAAGGCAGTCTCAAGGCGAACATGCACGCCGTGCAGCTGGCCGCCGAGGATTACATCATCCAGAACGATGGCGTGTACGCGAGCCTCGCGTCGGACGTGCTCGCGCTGATCCCGACCTATGGCGGTGGCGTGCGAAACCCGTTCGACAACTCCGCGGGCGTGAACAACGCGTGGGTGGACCAGGCGTCGTGGACGCGGCCGCTCGCGACCGGCGTCACGAAGCCGGGCATCACGGCGTACGGCGACTCCATGGCCTCGCAGTACCAGGTCGTGGCGCGCGGACAGAAGGGCGACCTGTCGCTGGTGCTGGCCTCCGGCACGCAGTGACTCCCCGGCCCTCCCAGGGCCGTGAACCCGCTCGGCTGACCCGCGGTCCCGCCCCGAGCCCCAAGGCATGCAGATTGCATTGCTGGCCTCAGGGACGTCCCGGCACTGGCCGGATCGAGACTCGGAAGCTCCTGTGAACGCGACGCTTGTAGAGCGTTGCCGCCGCGGGGAACGAGGTTCAAGGAGGAGCGGGGATGACCATCGTCCGTGATGAGCGGCCAGTCTCTGTGCGGGAGCCGCGCGAGGTTCCGCACCCCGAGGGGCTCGCCGTCTCCGTGCGCTCACTCACCAAGATCTACCGGCACCCGTGGACGCTCAAGGCCACGACCGGGCTCCGCGACGTGACGTTCGATGTCCGGCGCGGCGAGATCTTCGGCTATCTGGGCCCGAACGGCGCGGGGAAGACGACGACGCTCAAGATCCTGACCGGGCTGCTCAAGCCGACTCGCGGTGAGGCCCGGCTCCTGGGCCGAGACATCCGCCTCGTGGAAAGCCGCCAGGACCTCGGCTTCCTGCCGGAACAGCCGTACTTCTACGACTACCTCACCGGACCCGAGACGCTCGAGATGGTGGCGCGGCTCTCCGGTCTCGGCGCCCGCGAGGCACGCGCGGCCGCGGTGGAATGGTTCGGCCGCGTCGGTCTCGGGGATCGTCCGCGCCTCGTGCTGCGTAAGTATTCGAAGGGCATGCTCCAGCGCTTGGGGCTCGCGGCCTCCATGGTGCACTCGCCGAAGCTGCTGATCCTCGACGAGCCCATGAGCGGCCTCGATCCGTTCGGACGGCGCGATGTGCGCGACCTGATCCTGGAGCAGCGCGAGCGCGGCGTGACCGTGATGCTGTCCTCGCACATCCTGCCCGACGTCGAGGCGCTGTGCGATCGCGTCGCGATCGTCATGCGAGGTGCGCTCGAGCGCGTCGCCACGGTCGGCGAGCTGCTCCAGGGCGGCGCGCCCCGCATCGAGGTGCGCCTCGCGGGCGAACCCGTGATCGAGTGGCCGGCGCGATTCGCGAACGCGCTCCAACGCACGTCCACCGGCGGCGACACGGCGCTCACGCTCCACGATGCCTCGCTCCAGCAGGAACTCCTCGCGTGGCTCATCGAGCGCCGCATCGTGGTGCACTCGGTGACGCCGTTGCGCACGAGTCTCGAAGACCTGTTCATGGCCGCTGCCAAGGATGCCGCGATCACCGCCGCGAGCACGCGGAGGAGCGCATGAACGTCCTGCTCATCGCCCACAACACGTTCCGCGAAGCGGTACGCGACCGCGTGCTCGCGGGCATCCTGATCGCCGGCCTCGTGCTGCTGGGGCTCACCCGCGTCGGCAGCGCACTGGCGATGGGCGAGGACCTGCGCCTCACCATCGACATGGGCCTCACGGTCATCTCGTTGCTCGGCGTGCTCGTCATTCTCATGGTCGGGGCAAGCCTCGTCGCGAAGGAGATCGAACGCCGCACCGTCTTCAACCTGCTGTCGCGCCCGCTGCCGCGCCCCGTCTACCTGATCGGCAAGTGGGCCGGGCTCTCGGGCGCGTTGGCGGTGGTGTCCGTGGTGCTCGGGGCCTCGCTCGCGGGAATCGTGAGCCTGCTCGGACACCCGGGCTACGTGCCCGCCATCGCGCAGGCCACCACGCTCGCGATCCTCGAGCTGGCCCTGTTGACGTCGCTCGCCGTGCTGTTCTCCGCCCTCTCGACGCCGGTGCTGTCCGCCTTGTACACGCTCGGGTTCTTCCTCGCCGGCCAGTGGGTGGACGACCTGCGCACGTTCGCCGCGAACCTGCCCGCGGGCCTGCGTGAACTGCTGCGCGTGCTGGCGGACGTGCTGCCGAACCTGCCGCTGTTCAACATGCGATCGCTCGCCGCCGCCGGCGAGCCGACCTCGGCGCTGCACCTCGGGCTCGCCGCCGGCTACGCGCTGCTCTACAGCGGCTGCGTGCTGGCGCTCGCCGCCGCGGCGTTCGAATCACGGGACTTCAAGTGAGCGCGAGTCTCGCCCTGCCCACGGTTCCGAACCTGCGCGTGCGCATGGTGCTCGCGTGGCTCGTGGCCGCGACCCTCGGCGTGGGCGCGGTGAGCGTCGCGCGATGCGCCCACCGGGTGCTGCCGGCGCGGCCGCCGCTCGCCGAGCTGGCCTATTACCCCTCGGGACGCTCGCTGCGTCCGGCCACGCTCGGCCATGCCGAAACAGCGGCGGACCTGGCCTGGCTGCGCGCCGTCCAGTACTACGGCGAGCACCGCCGCAGCGACCTGCGATTCCTGCAGCTCGAGCGTGTCTTCGACGTGCTCACGACGCTCGCGCCCCGGTTCGAGAGCCCGTACGTGTTCGGAGCGTTCGCGCTGGCGCAGGAGGGTCGCGACTTCCCGGCCGCAGAACGGTTGATGCTCAAAGGCCTCGCCGCGAATCCCGCGAGCGGCCGATTGGCGTTCGAACTCGGCTTCCTCTACTTCGTGCGCCCGGGTGGGCGCGACCTGAACAAGGCGGCGGAATGCTTCGAGCGCGCCGCGCGGGCGGCGAACGCGCCACCCCAGGCGTTGCGCTTCGCCGCGTACTCGCGCCAGCACGCCGGGAGTCTCGCCGTGGCGATCCTGTTGTGGGACGACGTGCGCCGTACGAGCCCGAACCGCCTGATGCGGGAGATGGCCGAACGCGAGATCGCGAAATTGCAGGATGCATTGCGCACGGGCCGGCGGGAACTCGCCGTCAAGAAGCTCACGACGCCGGCCGTGATCCTTCACTGAGACTTGAAAAGCGGCGGGACGACGCCCCAGACGGCTCACGAAAATCACACTTCAGGAAGGCGTCACGAAGGCCGATGCACCACCCGTCAGTAGGCGTGACCCCCGTGACACACGAGGACACGTCCGGTGGCGGACGGCCGCTGCAGCGAGAGCCGCCCAACGCAGCCGCACCCGACACACCACCTTCAGGGAGTGAACTTCATGTTCTTCGGCAAGAAGCAGTCGCTCGTGGGCCTGGACATCGGCAGCCACAGCGTCAAGGTGGTGGAGCTCGAGGCCCAGTCGAACAAGCAGTATCGCCTCGTCAACTGGGGCGTGTCGCAGCCGCTCGCGGAAGCCATCGTGGACGGCGAGATCATGGACCGCCAGCTGGTGACGGACGCCATCTCGAACCTGCTCGACTCGCGCGGCATCAAGACGCGCCAGGTCGTGGCGGCGGTGAGCGGCCGCGCGGTCATCGTGAAGAAGATCACGATGAACAAGCTCTCGGCCGAGGACGCGCAGCAGGCCGTGTACTGGGAGGCCGAGCAGCACGTTCCCTACGACATCAATGACGTGTCGCTCGACTTCGAGATCCTCGGCGCCGCGCCGAACGACCCGCAGCAGATGCAGGTGCTGCTCGTCGCCGCGAAGAAGGACATGGTGATCTCGTTTAGCGACCTGATCCGCGAGGCCGGCCTGACGCCGACGATCGTGGACGTGGACTCGTTCGCCGCGCAGAACGCGATCGAGGCGAACTATGACCTGGCGCCGGAAGAGGTCGTCGCGGTGCTGAACGTTGGCTCCGAGATGACGAACATCAACATCGTGCAGGCCGGCGT
>JAHFBX010000246.1 GCA_023249815.1 Candidatus Eiseniibacteriota bacterium | reverse complement strand
GTTGTTGTGGAGCACGAACCCGGTGGCCGCCACGGCGAGACCGGTGAACGAGTTCAAGAGCGAGATCACCACCGGCATGTCGGCGCCGCCGATGGGCATGACCATGAGCACGCCGAACGCCAGCGCCACGGCGAGCAGCGCATAGAACGCCGGCGCGCCGCCGCCCACGAACGCCAGGTAGCCCACGAGGCCCAGCAGCGACACGAACAGCGCGCCGTTCACCACCTTCTGCGCGGGCGAGTTCACGGCCTTCTCGGAGACGAGCCCCTGCAGCTTGGCGAACGCCACGATGCTGCCCGAGAACGAGATCGAGCCGATGATGCATCCGAACATGGTGTCGGCGCCGGCGCGGGGCTGGCCCATGTGCAGGAACTCCGCCACCGAGATGAGCGCGGCCGCGCCGCCGCCGCAGCCGTTCAAGATCGCGACCATCTGCGGCATGTCGGTCATGGCCACGCGGCGCGCGCCCACGGCGCCGGCGATGGCGCCGATCGCGATGGCTGCCGCGATCAACGGCAGGTTGTGGAAGCCGTCGCCTCCGGGTGCCCACTGGAGGCTCGCGAGCAGCGTGACGGTGGCGACCACCATGCCCACGGCGGCGAGCGTGTTGCCCTGGCGGGCGCGCGCGGGGCTCGACAGAAACTTCAAGCCCACGATGAACAGCACGGCGGAGACCAGGTAGAGGAACTCGAAAACGAAGCTCACGCCTTGCCGCCCGGCTTCTTCCGCGCCTTGAACATCTCGAGCATGCGGTCGGTGACGACGAAGCCGCCGAACAGGTTCATCGCACCGAGTACCACGGCGAAGAAGCCGAGCACGGTGAGCGCCGGCCCGTGCGCGTTGGCGAGCACCAGCACGCCGCCCAGCATGACGATGCCGTGAATGGCGTTCGTGCCCGACATGAGCGGCGTGTGCAGGACGACTGGCACCTTCGAGATGACCTCGAAGCCCACGAACACCGCGAGCGCGAACACCCAGATCTCGGCCATGAGACCTGCGTTCATGCGCCCTTCACAGCGGTGACGAGCTCGCCCGTGGGCCGCCCGTCGAACGTGAGGCAGCTCCCGCGCGTGATCTCGTCGTTCCAGTCCAGGTTCAGCTTGGCATCCTTCGCGAGATGCATGATCAGCTCGTAGAGGTTGCGCGAGTACATCTGGCTGGCGTGCGCCGGCAGCGTCGCGGCAAGGTCCAGCGGACCGAGGATCGAGACACCCTGGTGCACCACGGTCGCGCCGGGCTGGGTGAGCGCGCAGTTGCCGCCGCCCTCGGCGGCCAGGTCCACGATGACCGAGCCCGGCTTCATTCGCCCCACGGCCTCGGCGGTGAGCAGCAACGGCGCGCGACGCCCGGGAATGGATGCCGTGGAGATGACGACGTCGGTGTTGGGCAGTCGCGCGGCGATGGTCTGGCGGATCTGCTCGTTCCGCTGTTCGTCCATCTCCTTCGCGTACCCGCCCGCGCCCACGCCGGCATCGCCAAGCGACATCTCCACGAACGACGCGCCCAGGCTCTGCACTTCTTCCTTCACCGCGGGGCGCACATCGAACGCCTCGACCACGGCGCCCAACCGGCGCGCGGTGGCGATGGCCTGGAGCCCTGCGACCCCGGCGCCCAGCACGAACACGCGAGACGGCGCCACAGTGCCGGCGGCGGTCATGAGCAGCGGGAAGAACTTGCCCGAGGCGTTCGCCGCGAGCAGCACAGCCTTGTAGCCCGCGCACGCGGCCATGGAGGAGAGCGCGTCCATCTTCTGCGCGCGCGAGATGCGCGGCACCATGTGGAGCGAGAACACGCCGAGCCGGCGCGCCTGGTAGCGCTCGACCTGCGCTGGGTCCTCGCCACGGCCCAGGAGCCCGAGCAGGAGCGAGCCCTCGGGCAGCATCGCGATCTCGTCGGGAGAGGGCTCGCGCACCTTGCACACTGCGTCGGCACCCGCGACGCAGGCCGCCAATTCGGGGGCGATCGTGGCGCCCGCGTTCCGATAGGCGTCGTCCGTATGCCCAGACTTCGTGCCCGCGCCCGTCTCGACGGAGGCCGCGAAGCCGGCCTTCACGAGTTTGGCGACGATTTCCGGGATCAAGGCCACGCGCTGTTCGCGTGGCGCGGTCTCACGTGGGATGGCGATGCGCACGGCGGGGGAATCTATAGGCTCGGGTGCGGAGTGGCAATGGGACACACGGACCAGCCGCGGGGGTGGTGCATCCATGGTCACGCGAAGAGAATGAGGTAGATTCCCCGGGAGTCGTCGCTCGAGCACGGGCGACACGCGAGCCGGCCGCGGCCAAGGAGCCTGACCATGACCAACACCCAGCACGCGAGCTTCACCGGTGGCATCCCCACTGCCTACGACCGCCATCTCGGCCCGGTCATCTTCGAGCCCTACGCGCGCGACCTCGCGCGCCGCATCCCGATCCATGAGGGCGTGCGCGTGCTCGAGACCGCGTGCGGAACCGGCATCGTGACGCGCCGCATGCTCGATCACCTGCCCACGTCCGGACGGCTCGTGGCAACCGACTTGAACCAGGCCATGGTGGACTTCGCCAAGGCCGCGCTGCCGCACGACCTGCGGCTCGAATGGCGCACGGCGGACGCTCAGTCGCTGCCATTCCCAGATGCCTCGTTCGACGCATACGTCATGCAGTTCGGCATCATGTTCGTGCCCGACAAGCTGCGTGCCATCAAAGAGGCCAAGCGCGTGCTCAAGCCGGGAGGAAAGCTGCTGCTCAGCTCGTGGGACTCGTTCGCGAAGAACCCGTTCGGACGGATCACCGACCAGGTGTTGAAGAGCGCTTTCCCCGAGGATCCGCCGACGTTCTATCGCACGCCGTTCGGCGACCACGATCCGGCTGAACACCAGCGGCGCGTCGAGGCCGCGGGATTCCACGACGTGAAGGTGGAAGCGGTGGCGTTCGAGAGCATGGCGGAATCCGCCGAGGACTTCGCCAAGGGGCTCGTACGAGGCAATCCCGTGTCGATCGCCATCGGCGAACGCGGCGGCGCGACGCACGAAGAGGTGGAGAAGCTCGTCGTGGCGGCGCTTCGCCGTGAACTCGGAGACCGCCCCGTGCGCAACATGCTGCACGCCTGGGTGGTGAGCGCGACGGCGTAGCGGTGGCACCGCTCGCCCAACTCGCGACGGCCGCGCACGCATGAAGATCCTGGTGTTGGGCGGTGGCCAGCAGGGACGCGTCATCGCCACCGACCTGGCGTACAAGCTGGAAAACACGCAGATCGAGGTGGCCGACGTGCGCCGGCCCGAACTCACGCCGCGGGGCAACCTGCGTTGGGTCGAGGCCGACCTGGCCGACGTGTCGGGCATGGCGCGCCGCTTGCGCGAGTACGACCTCGCGGTGGGCGCGCTGCCGTCGCAATTGGGATTCGGCGCCATGCAGGCGGCGATCGAGGCGAAGCGCACGCTCGTGGACGTGAGCTTCTGCGTCGAGGACCCGCTGTCGCTGGACGCCGACGCGAAGCGCGCCGGGATCACCCTCTATCCCGACTGCGGCCTGGCGCCAGGGCTCTCGCACCTGTGCGCCGGGCACGCCGCCGCGGAAGGCGTGCCGGACGAGATCACCATCTACGTGGGCGGCGTTGCGCAGGACCGCGCACGACCGTACGGCTACGTCGTGACGTGGTCGGTCGAGGACCTGCTCCAGGAGTACGTGCGCCCGGCGCGCGTGGTGCGCGACGGCAAGCCCGCGACCGTGCCGGTGTTCGACGATCTGGACCGCGTCCAGGTGCCGGGCGTGGGCGAGATGGAGTCATTCCTCTCGGACGGCCTACGCACACTCATCGCGACGATGCCAAAGGTGCGCACGATGACCGAGCGCACGCTGCGCTGGCCGGGGCATGCGGACCTCGTGCGCCCGCTCATCGCCTCGGGCACGTTCCTCGATGAGTTCCGCGAGAAGTGCATCGAGCACCCGCCCGTGGACCTGGTGGTGATGATGACCGTGGTCAAACGCGGCGTCCGCGTGCGGCGCGCCACGCTCATCGATCGCTACGACCCGGCGACCGGGCTCACCGCGATGGCGCGCACCACGGCGCTCACCACGTCGGCGGTGGCGCAATGGGTCGCGGGCGGCGGCGGGACCGGCGCGGGCGTCAAGCCGCTCGAGCTGGTCGGGCCCGACGTGCGCGCGTACGCCGCGATCGGCGGCGTGCTGGGTCGCCATGGCGTCCGCATCCAGTGGGACTGGGGCATGTAAGGTGGGGCGATGAGCCGGCGCTGCCGAACCCGTCTCGCGTTCCCCGTCGCGGCCTGCGCGCTCGCGCTGCTACTCGCGGGTTGCACGCGCCAGAACGACGACCTGCTCGCCGAATCGGCCGACACGCTCGGCGCGCCGAGTTCGCAGCAGCCCATGAACCCGGCCGATGTCCAGCACCCGTCGCCGCCGCAGCCCACCGGCCTGCAAATCGGCCGCAGCGATCGGCTCATGAACGGCTGGTCGACACAGCTCGAGGAGTGGACCGCGATGTGGCGCAAAGCGTTGCCGGGATTCCAGGTGGACTCCACGTGGGGCGTGCGGCCGCAGCGCTGGACGCCCGCGCGGCGGAGCGTGGAGGGAGACTTCGAGCGCCGGCAGGCCACCGACCTCACACTGCAATTGCTCGGCATCGAGTCACCGGATGGCCGCTACGTGCTCGACGTGGACGCCTACCAGGAGGTCGTGGTCGTGGGAGACAGCGTGGAAGTGGGCGGTGAGCCCGACTCGCAGCCCGTGCTGATCGACCGCGGCGCGAACGTCGAGTACCCGCTCCAGTTCTGCGGCACGTCGTGCGGATTCCACTGGGGTCGCTGGCTCTCGACGACGCAGTTCGCGCTCGGCGGCTGGCAGCAGGCCGACGACTACGGCCAGTGGATGCAGGGCTCGCTGGCCATCTACTCGACCCGGGATTCGATCGTGCGAACTTACGAGACCCGCATCGTGCCCGCCCGCGCGTTCGCGCGCTACCAGGCGGCGTGGAAGCGCTGGCTGCTCCGGCGTTACCACGTGGTGCAGGGCCCGGCCTGACGATGATCGACGGCCACGACTTTCTGCGTAACCTGGCGCTCGTGCTGGGCGTCGCCGCGATCACCACTGTGGTGTTCCAGCGACTGCGCCAGCCCGTGGTGTTCGGCTACATGCTGGCCGGACTAATCATCGGACCGCACCTGCCCATCCCGCTGGTCGCCGACCAGGCGACGGTGCGCACGC
>JAHFBX010000245.1 GCA_023249815.1 Candidatus Eiseniibacteriota bacterium | reverse complement strand
GACACTCGAGCGCGAGCTCGAATGGGTACGCCTCGCGCCGCGGGCCCGGCAGGCCAAGAGCAAGGCGCGGCTCCAAGCGTACGAGAAGATGCTGTCCGAGGAAGGCCGCGAGAAGCTCGACAACGTCGAGATCTACGTCCCACCGGGTCCGCGGCTCGGGAACGTGGTCATCGAGGCGAAGGGCCTGCGCAAGGGCTACGGTGACAAGCTCTTGATCGACGAGCTGTCGTTCAAGCTTCCGCCCGCTGGGATCGTGGGCGTGATCGGACCGAACGGCGCGGGCAAGACGACGCTGTTCCGCATGATCGTCGGGCAGGAGAAGCCCGACGCCGGGACGTTCCGCGCCGGCGAGACGGTGAAGATCGCCTACGTGGATCAGAGCCGGGATTCGCTGAACGCCGAGAAGACGGTGTACGAGGAGCTCTCGGGCGGCAACGAGCTCATCACGCTCGGCAAGCGCGAGGTGAACGCGCGTGCGTACTGCGCGTGGTTCAACTTCCGCGGCGCCGACCAGCAGAAGAAGGTGGGCACGCTCTCCGGCGGCGAGCGCAACCGGCTGCTCCTGGGCAAGATGCTCCAGACCGGCGGCAACCTGCTGCTCCTGGACGAGCCCACGAACGATCTCGACGTGGACACGCTGCGCGCACTCGAGGACGCGCTGCTCGAGTTCGCCGGCTGCGTCGTGGTGATCTCGCACGACCGCTGGTTCCTGGACCGCATCGCCACGCACATGCTGGCATTCGAAGGCGACTCGCAGGTGGTGTGGTTCGAGGGCAACTACCAGGACTACGAACAGAACCGCCACGAGCGCCTGGGCGCCGACGCCGACACGCCACACCGCATCAAGTACAAGCCGCTCGTGCGGGCCTGATCCCTCCCAAGACCGTGGGGCCTCAGGGCCGGGGCGGCCGCGTCCCCGGGTTCCCTGCCAGCGGAGGAGGTCGCCATGAGCACCGCGAATACCCCACTCAGGCGGCCGCTCTGGCTCATCCTCTGGGGCGCGCTCACCGCCGCGCCCGTGATCTATGCCGTGCTCGCCCAGACGATCGCGATCAGCGCGCAGCCGTTGGAGCAGTGGCCCCTGTTCCGGCTCGTGTTCATCGGACTCGCGCCACTCGGATTCGCGTTCGCGTCGTTCATCATGACGCGCGCCAGCGGCGCCAGCGGCGCCAACGGCTGGCCGCCGGCGGTCGGCTGAGCCCCGCCCTGGCGGCCGCTTGATGTGCGTTCGCGGACGGCGATAGGCTCGCGCCCGTGAGCGATGGCACGTCCGCGGGCAGCCCGAACGAAGCGGCCGCCGCGCGCCCGCGCTTCTCGCCGCTCGACTATCGCGACCCTTCTCCCGCGCCGTGGCTCATCCATACGCTCGGCGTGGTGAACCGCTGGTTCATGCTGCCCGCAGTGCTGAAGCTCCGGCGCTTCGACTTTCCCGCGGCGGACGCCGAGCGCCTGCGCGTGGCGGTGAACCCGGGCACGGCGGCGTTCCTCGGACCCAACCATCCCGAGTTCCTCACCGACTGGATGGTGGACAAGGAGCTCTCGCGCCGCGTCTCGCCGCTCATGGCTCACTGGGCGAGCTACGAGATCGTGAATGCGTCGCCACCCGTCCAGGCGTTCTGGCTCGCGAACAATCTCATCGCCAACGTACCCGGCGGGGGCGGCAAGGCCTACTCGGTGCACTGGGCGCGGCGTGGCCACGGGGTGTTGCTGCATCCCGAAGGCACCGCCACGTGGCAGGGCGAGCGCGTTTCGACGCTGTTGCCGGGCCTGGTGGACATGGCATGGGAAGCGGCCGCGCTCCTGCGCGCGGCGGGCGAATCCCGGCCGGTGTGCCTGGTCCCTGTGGCTTGGCGATTGGAGTTCACGGCCGACGTGCGCCGCGGGTTGGCGCGCGACATGGCGCGCCTCGAACGTGGCCTGTCGCTGCAGCGCGGGGACTCCCTGGATGTGCCGGAACGCTTCGCCGCACTCATGCGCCACCTGCTCGAGCGACAGTGCCAGCGACTCTCGCTGGCGCCCCCTCGTTTCACGCGCGAGCCCGGTGGTGGTTATCTCGAGGCGCAGCTCGCGGCATCGAGCGAGCTCCAGCGCTCGCTCGCCGAGCGCTACGGCGCGCTCGATCCTGACCTCACGCGCGCCCAGTTCCAGCTGCGAAGAGCCATGCGCGAGCGCGCAGCCAACGACCCGGAAGCCACGCGGCGCGACCGGGCGCAGCTTCAGGAGCTCGTCCGGCTCGGGAGCTTCGATCCCGCGCTCTACGACCGGCCCCAGCTCACCCAGGAACGCGTGGCGGAGGTCCTCAAGCGCACACGCTCGAGCCTGCTCACGCGCGGCCTGCGCAACGTGATCCACAACACGATGCCCGTGGCGGCGGGACCGCGCGTGGTTCACGTGCGGGTCGCCGAGCCGATCGAGGTGGACCCGATGCTCGCGTCGGTCGCCGCCGGGGACGCGCCGGCCGCGAGGGCCCGACTCCTGGCGGAGCACCGCGGCAGACTGCAGCAGCTCGTGGCAGGCATGGAGCTCGAACAGGAGGGCCGGACGGCAGCCCTGGCCGTCCCCAACCTCCTCCATCGCGGCTGAGGGCGGCAGGAAGGACTGCCGGCGTCCGACGGGTGGAAAACCGCGTCGGAACTGCGTCGGAACGACTGGGAAATCAATGAATTACGCCTCGGTGACGAAAGCAGCACTCCGTCAAGAGAATGGCGTGTTGACCGACCGAAAGCCCCGAACCTAGCGTCTCGGCCGGTCGGACGACCGGGTCACCCGACCACGGGCCCTCGCGGGCGCGTGGCACCGGGCCGTGACGCGGCGGGTCGATCGCAGCGAGCTCCCCCCCGGTCGCCGGGGGAGGATTCGCGAGTCCAATCGCACAGCTGCCCCCCGCACAAGGAGGACATTCTTGAAGAAGATCCTGACGCTGAGCAGCCTCCTGTTGACAGTTGCCGTCGCCGCGCACGCCCAGGACCCCATGGGCGGGCTCGGGTTCCGCTCCGGCCCGACAGTCTCCACCGCCACGCTCGGGTTCTCCGCCTCTCCGACGATCGGCGTCCGGCAGTGGTTCACGGGTCAGTTCGGAGGCGACCTCGCGGTCGGCTTCGCCTCGATCACGGCAGAGAACAACGGCATCAAGACCGACGAGGGCACCGGGTTCGCGTTCGATCTCGGGCTTCCGATCTCGCTCAAGTCGTGGGACAAGGTGAACTTCATCTTCCGTCCGGGTTTCACCTTCGTCTCGGCCACGCTCAAGGACAAGACGTCGCCAACGCCTCCTAACGAGCTGAAGGGCACCGGGCTGTCGGTCTCCGGTGAGCTGGAAGTCGAGTGGATGCTGGCGGACAAGGTGAGCATCTCGGCCGCCCATGGCATCGCGTACAACTCGCTTAAACTCGAGGACAACGACTCGCCGGCGGGCGAGCTGAAGCTGAATGGTTTCAACTCCACGGGAGAGAACTTCACGCAGCTCGGATTCCACGTTTACCTCTGGTGAGTGCTGGCGCCCGAGCGGCGCCTTCGGACCGAAGCCCCCGGCGTTTCGCGCCGGGGGCTTCGTCACATGGATCCAACCGAAGCGGCGCTTCGGCATTTTCAGCTCACGGTTCACGACGGTTCTCGGCTACGGTGCCCGCGCAGTGACGTGCGGGCGCCTCGCGCTGCCGCACCGCCGATCGGTCGAGAGGAGCCGCCGGTCCGATTCGAGTCCCCACGAGAGCTGCCCCTGATCCAGGAGGATCCCATGAAGAAGCTATGCTTCACGGTCGCGGCCCTTTCGTTGCTCATCATGCCCACGATGGCTCGTTCGGAGGGCACCATGGGGGGACTCGGATTCCACGCCGGCTCCACGCCGTTCGATGGATTCGGATTCCTCACCGGCCGGGACTTCGTGGCCCCCGCCATCGGCATCCGGCAGTGGTTCAGTGACAGGGTCGGCGGCGACCTCGGCCTCGGTTACTTCAATCTCTCCGCGGATCCCGGAGACGACAAGCTCACCGGGTTCATGTTGTCGGTGGGCGTGCCGATCTCGGTCAAGCGGGTCGGCTCGAGCGTGAACTTCATCTTCCGCCCGGGCGTGTTGTGGGGCACGCAGGAGGAGGAACTCGGACCGCCGCCCGTGCTGACCACCAAGTGGACCGCGTTCGCGGTCACCGGCGAGCTCGAGGCGGAGTGGATGGTGACGGATCACCTGGGCGTTTCGGCGTCCCATGGTCTCACCTACGGTCAGATCCACGACGACGGCACGCCCGAGACCAAGATCACGTCGTTCGGCACACTCGGAAACAACTTCACGAACCTCGGCTTCACCCTCTATCTCTGGTGAGCTCACGCCGCCCTGGCGGCGAGGCTCCGACGAGCCCCCGGTGCCGAGGCACCGGGGGCGTCGTGCGTTCATATGCCCTGTCGAACGGCCGTCGCGACCGCTCGGTCGAACCCCGCGGAGCCCGCGCGGCCGTGTTTGACGCGGCCCCGAGCCCCCCCTAGCTTCGGCGCATGCCGCTCATCCAGATCGAGGACGCGCGCCGTCACGAGCGACGCAGGAGTATCGTGTGCCGCGTCGGGAATGTGCCCGTGGGCGGCGCGCACCCGGTCGTCGTTCAGTCCATGACGAACACCGACACCGCCGATGCCCGGGCCACCGCGGCGCAGGTGGTGTTGCTCGCCCACGCTGGCAGCGAGCTCGTACGCGTCACGGTGAAC
Source organism: Candidatus Eiseniibacteriota bacterium (assembly GCA_023249815.1). GTDB lineage: Bacteria > Eisenbacteria > RBG-16-71-46 > RBG-16-71-46 > RBG-16-71-46 > JAIOPA01. The sequence continues at coordinate 506 of JAHFBX010000245.1, read as the reverse complement.
ACGCGCGAGGCGGCGGCCGCGGTGCCCGAGATGGTTCGCCGTGTGCGCGACGCGGACGTGGACGCCCCCATCGTGGGCGACTTCCACTACAACGGCCACACGCTGCTCACGGAGTTCCCGGAGTGCGCGCGGCTCCTGGACAAGTACCGCATCAACCCGGGCAACGTGGGCGTGGGCGAGAAGCACGACGACAACTTCCGCCGCATGATCGAAGTGGCCGTGGCGAATGCGAAGCCGGTGCGCATCGGCGTCAACTGGGGCTCACTCGACCGCGCGCTGCTCACGTCGCTCATGGACGAGAACGCGCGGCGGGCCGAGCCGCTCTCCGACCGCGAGGTGGTGCTCGAGGCGATGCGCGAGAGCGCGCTCCGCTCGGCGGAGCTGGCGGAGCGCTTCGGCCAGCCACACGACGCGATCATCCTCTCGGCCAAGGTCTCGGACGTGCGCGACCTGGTGCAGGTCTATCGCTCGCTCGCCGCGTCGTGCGACTATCCGCTCCACTTGGG
>JAHFBX010000025.1 GCA_023249815.1 Candidatus Eiseniibacteriota bacterium | reverse complement strand
GCCGGCAGCGCCAGCGCCACCAGCCCAAAGCGCCACGCGACGAGCAGCGACGACGCCACGACGAGCGGCACCAGCAGCCACAGCGCGGCCCACGGCCACGGCGTCAGGAGCGCGGCCAGCACGAGCGTTGCCAGGAGCAGCGCTGCACGCAGCACGGCCAGCCCCCGCGAGGGCCGTGTGGTCTCAGCGATAGAAGTCACTGGTGAACGGCAGCAGCGCCAGCACGCGCGCGCGCTTGATGGCGGTGGTGAGCTGCTTCTGGTGCATCGAGCACGAGCCCGACACGCGTCGCGGCACGATCTTGCCGCGGTCGGTCACGAACCGGCCGAGGCGCTTCTCGTCCTTGTAGTCCACGAACGCCACCTTCTCCATGCACAGCTTGCAGTACTTTTTCTTGACGCCCTTGCCCTCACGCTCTTTCGCCATCTCGGAGACTCCCCTCAGAAGGATGGATCCTCGGCGGCCCCGGGCTCGGCCGTTTGTCCGGCGCCCGTGGCCTTCTCGAGGAAGTGGACCGAGTCCGCGCGAACCTCGAGCGCATGCTGCTTCTCGCCCCGCGCGTTCGCCCACTCCCGCATCTGCAACCTGCCCTCCACCAGCACCGCGCTGCCGGTGTGCAGGAACTGCGCGCACACCTCGGCGAGGCGCTGGTAGCACATCACCGTCACGTACCCGGTGTGCTCCGACATCGTGCCGTCACGATTCTTGTACCGCCGATGAAACGCCATCGGCAGCGTCGTGATGGCCGTGCCGTCCGACGCGTAGCGCCGATCCGGGTCCCGCGTGAGCCGCCCCGACAGGACGACTCGATTGATCTCTGGCAGCCGTAGTTCGGTCACGAGACCTCCCTGCGGGGGCGCGAGCTCCCTACTCGCGGTCGCCCTCTTCCGCCGCCACGGCCGCCTCGGCCTCGGGCACGCCCTGCCACAGCTCCGGCGGAACGTGCACGGTGGTCAGCGCCCGCATGATGTCCTCTTCGAGACGCAGCCGGCGCTCGATCTCCTTCACCATTCCCGTGCCGCCGTTCCACACGATCATCGTGTAGACCCCGTCGCGACGCTTGCGGATCTCATAGGCGAGCCGGCGCTTGCCCCACTTCTGCACCTCGACGACCTCGGCGCCCACGTCCTTGAGCCACCCGGTGACGCGGTCGGCGACTTCCTGGGCCTTCACCTCGTCATAGCTCGGCTCGAGGATGTAGACCGTCTCGTACTTGGTCACGGTTCGGATTCCTCCTGTCGTTCCGGTTCGCCACCCGCTTGTTCAGCGGATGGCTCCGGGTCGTCCTTGCGATTGAATTGGTTCATGGCGCCGAGCGCTCCCTCGGCCACCCAACACTCCACGGCGTCCGCCGCGCGGCGGATCACTTCCTCGAGCACCGGCGACTCCTCCGCTGCGAACTCCTCCAGAACGTGTTCCCGGAGCGCGGAGGAGTCCTCCGCGGCCCCGACGCCGATGCGCAACCGGTCGTAGTCCCGACTCCCCACCGCCGCCTCGATGCTCTCGAGCCCGCGATGGCCGCCGCTCGAGCCGCCGGCGCGCACGCGCAGCCGGCCCAACGGCAGGTACACATCGTCACTCACCACCAGCAACTGCGATTCCACTCCCTCCCGCTCGCGCCAAGCCAGAAGCGCTTCACCGCTCCGATTCATGAACGTGAGCGGCTTCAACAACTCGACCTCGTGTCCGGCCAATGTCGTACGACGCGCGTGGAACGCCGCGTGTCCCGGGACTTCGCCCGCGCCATGCCGCGCCGCCAATAGATCGAGCGTGCGCCATGCCACGTTGTGCCGGGTCCGCGCATAGCGCTCACCCGGGTTCCCGAGAGCCAGGACCAGCCACACGGCCGGTTACTTCTTCTCCTTCTTGGCTTCCTTGCCGCCCGCCTCCGGCACTGCCGGCTCGGCGTCCTTCTTGCCCTTCGTCGCGACCACCTCGGGCTCGGCCGCGGCCGCCACCGCCGCGCCCTCCTCGACCACCGCCGGAGCCGCGACTTCCTCGACCGCCGGCGCGACCACCGCGGCCACGGTCACATCACCTTCCGAAACGATCTCGAATCCCATGGCCGGGAGATCGCGGACGTGCAGGTTGTCGCCGATGTTCAACGCGGTCACGTCCACGTCGATGCTGGGCGGGATCGCCGTCGGCAGGCAGCGAACCTGCAGCGTGCGCACGATGTGCTCGAGGATGCCGCCGCCGTCCTTGACGCCGATCGGCAAGCCGACGAAGTGCACGGCGACTTCGACCACGATCTGCTCGGTGAGCGAGATGTGCTGGAAGTCCAGGTGGATGATCTGACGCGAGAGCGGGTCGAACTGCACGTCGCGCACGAGTGCCGTCATGTCGCCGCTGCCGACGTTCAGATTGACGATGGCGTTGCCGCCTTTGTGGCCGCGCAGCGCCAGCTCGAACTCCTTGAAGTCCACCGCCACCGGCACCGGCTTTTCACCGTGGCCGTAGATGACGCCCGGGATCTGGCCGGCCGCGCGCGCCTTGCGCGCACCGCCCTTGCCCAGGCTCTCGCGACGCGAGCCCTTCAACTGGATGACCGCCATGACTGCCTCCCCTTGCCTGGAACCGACTGCGAGTGCGAAACCCTCGAGGCGCGCGACGCGCCCACTTTCCTAGACGACGCGAACGAATCCGGTCAGACGAACAGCGAGCTCAGCGAGCGCTCCTCGTGGATGCGCTGCACGGCCTCGCCCAGCAGGCCCGCAACGCTCAGCACGGTCACCTGAGAGCCGAGCGAACCGGCCGCGTGATGCACGGTGTCGGTGACGACGATCTGCTTGATCGGCGACTCCGCGACACGCTCGAGCGAGCCGGGACATAGCACGCCGTGCGTGACGCCGGCATAGATGTCCTTGGCGCCCTGCGCCTTCATGGCGACCGCCGCCTGGCACAGCGTGCGCGCCGTGGTGACGACATCGTCGAACATGACGGCATTCTTGCCCTCGACGTCACCGATGATGTTCATGACCTCGACCGAATCCGCCTTCGGCCGGCGCTTGTCCACGAGCGCCAGGTCCGCGCCCAGGCGCTTGGCGTAGGCGCGCGCCATCTTGACGCTGCCGATGTCGGGCGCGACCACGACCAGGTTCGGCAGGTTCATGCGAGTGAAATGCTCGATCAGCACGGGTGCGGCGTAGAGGTGGTCGAGCGGGATGTCGAAGAAGCCCTGGATCTGCGCGCTGTGCAGGTCCATGGTGAGCGCGCGATCGGCGCCGGCCACGGTGATCAGGTTCGCGACGAGCTTGGCCGTGATCGGCGCGCGCGGCTGGTCCTTGCGGTCCTGACGCGCGTAGCCGAAGTAGGGCAGCACCGCAGTGACGCGCCGCGCCGACGCACGCTTGGCGGCGTCGAGCATGACGAGCAACTCCATCAGGTGATCCGCGGGCGCGTTCGTGGATTGCACGATGAACACGTCGCTGCCACGGATGTTCTCGTTGAAGCGAACCGAGACCTCGCCGTCCTCGAACCGTGACACGATGACGTCGCCGACCGGCACCTTGAGGCGCTCGCAGATGGCTTTCGTGAGCGGTTCGCTCGCGGTTCCGGCGAATACGCGACAGGGATCCAAGCCCGACCTCCGAATGTGGACGCTCGAGGGATGGGACGACTTCCGCGCCGCGCCGGGAACGCGCGACACGCCGGCGCGCCGGGCGCTACACCCGGCGACGCTCCAGTGATCTCGGGTGCATCAGGGAAGAGCAGGAGACGGCGCCCAAGCCCCCTGCCCCCTCGAAAATGGCTGGGGCGGGAGGATTCGAACCTCCGAATGCGAGAGCCAAAGTCTCGTGCCTTACCGCTTGGCCACGCCCCACCAACGAACGGGGTTTCCGTCACGGACCGCCCGCCGGGCTACCCGCCGCGAAACTCGTGAGTGACGAGCGCCGCGTCAGGCTCCGGATCCGGGTCGGGGTGAAAGCTGCTGGCCCAGAGAACTGCGTGTGGGAAAAGCGGCGCGCAGGATAACGGGGCGCGAGTGGGCGCGTCAACCGCGGAGAAAACGACGCAGCGTGTTGCGCGCTCGCGGACTAGCGAGCGCGCGAGCGGTCGGACGGGAGCCCCGCGACGCCGAGCGAGCCGCGTCTCGAGAGGCCGTCACCGCGGGCGGGGGACCCGCGGGCAGGCCTCAATAGGCGTGCTGCTCTTCGGATGTGCCCGGGTGGCCGGACGGGTTGGCCAGCTCGCGTTCGTACTCGGCCATCACCTTCTCGGTCAAGTACTTACGGGTCACGTCGTTGATCGGGTGCGCGAGGTCCTGGTGCTGGCCGTCGGGGCGCTTGCGACTCGGCATGGCCACGAACAGTCCGCTGTTGCCCCGGATGATCTTGAGCCCCCGGATCACGAACGAGTCGTTCAGCGTGATGCTCACGAACGCCTTGAGCTTATCGTCGTGTCGCAGCGATACACGAACCTCGGTGATCTCGACCATGAGATGTTCACCTCGGAGCCATCCCTGAGGTTCAGCTGGCTCGTGTGCGACGCCATTCCTGGGCGTCGGCTGGATGGGGCGGCTTCATCGAGGGCCCTTCCGTGGCCTCGTGGAAGTCGCTTGGATTCGGAGCCGCAGGCCGCGTCCCACCGAACGCACCACGTAGAGCGGTTCGTCGCCTGGGAAACGTTCCACGATCTCCCGGACCGAAGTGCCGCGCGGTACGATCCCGAACACCGCCGATCCACTCCCGGTCAGGTGTGGTTCGAGCAATCCCGCCGTGCGCAGCCGTGCACACAGCGATTCGAGATCGCGACGACGACGTCCCAGAAGTTGTTCGAATCGATTACCCCGACGAGTGAGCGAAAGCGCGTCAACTTGCTGTCGCCCAACGGTCACGGCAAATCTGCGGTGGCGTTCCCAAGGTGTCAAGTGGTTTCTGGCCGCGTCGTGTCGCTTGAACGCCTCCACGGTCGACACGCGCCATCCCGGCACCGCCACGATGGCTCTGAACGGAGAACGCAGGCGCAGGCGTCGCAGCCGCTCGCCGCGGCCCAGCCCGAGTGCGGTGCCGCCGAGCGTGGCGAACGGCACATCGGATCCGAGTTGTGACGCGTAGTCGATCCATCGCGCGCGAGGGAGTCGCCTGCCGTGGAGCGCCAGTATCGCCGCCATCGCCGCCGCGGCATCGGCACTGCCACCGCCCATCCCGGAGCGAGAAGGAATGCGTTTGGTGAGCGAGAACTTCACGCCACCCGGGAGCGATTGCTCGCGCGCGAGCAATCGTGCCGCACGCAGCACGAGATTCGCGGCACCCTTGGGCACATCCGACTCGGTGGCGCGCGAGCGAGTGCCACTTGCGGCGGCGTCCTCGTGCCGCACGCGCAGCGTGAACCCGCGAGAGCTCCGCTCGGCTGCGAGCGTGTCGGCGAGCGAGATGGACTGGAACACCGTGACGAGGTCGTGGAACCCGTCGGCGCGGAGCGGGCCCACGGCCAGCCCGAGATTGAGCTTGGCGTGGCACTCCACCGTGACGCGGCGGGGCCGCGCTCGAGTCTTCACTGCCCCGCGTACACGATCCACAGCGCCAACACCACGAACAGGAGCACCGTGGCCTGGATCGGGCGGTCCGAGAGCAGCACCTGGGACGGGTCCTCGCTGGTCTCCGAGACGCGCACGAGGTGCAGGTAGCGGAACACGCCATACGCCACCACCGGCACCGTCATGATCAGCGACTCGGTGCCGAACTTGGCCACGGTGGCGGGCCAGATGGTGTAGAGCGCGTACGCCATGATCGTGGTGGACGCCGACACGATGAGCATGCGGTCGAGCAACTCGGGCGTGTAGGTGGCGAGCACCTCGCGCTGGTTCGAGGCCGTGTGCCCGGCGTTGACCAGCTCGCGGCGGCGCTTGGAAACGGCCAGGAACAGCGCGCCGAAGAACGTGCACACCAGGAGCCACGACGAGAGCTGCGTGTCGGGCGCCACCGGGCGCAACAGTTCGACGCCCGCGACCGCGCGAAGCACGAATCCCGCTGCGATGAGGAACACGTCGAGGATGACCTGGTGCTTGAGGCCAAAGCTGTATGCCATGTTGCTCACGAGATAGATGCCCAGCACCGCCGCGAACGCCTTCCCGAGCCACATGGAGAGGAGCACGACCAACACCAGCAGCACGGGCACCGCCGCCCAGGCCATGGCCGGAGTGAGCTTCCCGGAGGCCACCGGTCGCAAGCGCTTCTTCGGATGCTGGCGGTCGGCCTCGACGTCCTTCAGGTCGTTCACCAGGTAGACCGTGCTCGCGAGCAGCGAGAACGCCACGAACCCAGCCACCGCGCGCAGGAGCATCGCGGGATCGCCCGCGAGCTTGGCGAACAGCACGCCCGCGAACACGAGCAGGTTCTTGGTCCATTGCTTGGGGCGGAGCGCCAGGATGAGCGAGACGATCAAGCGCGCCTCCGAGGCCGCGTACCCCGACGGCGGCGGGCGCGCGCGGGCGGCGTTGCCGGCGCACGGCGCGCTCGCACACCCGTGCGTCCTGCGGCGCGGCGCGTGCGGGCCCTACCGGAGGGCCGCGGGCCCTTGCCGGGGGTACCGCCCGGGAACATCGCGCGCTCGACCAATAGGCAGAACGCGTGGCCCATCGCGATATGGCCCTCCTGGATGTTCGGCGTCACCGCGCTCGGCGTGATGAGCGCCACGTCGCAGAGCGCCGCGAATTCGCCGCCCTTGGCGCCGGTCATGCCGATCACCGTCATCTCCAGCGCATGCGCGGCGCGCACGGCGCGCCGCACACTCTCGGAACGCCCGCTCGTGGTGATCGCCACCAGCACGTCGCCGGGCGAGCCCAGCCCTTCGAGCTGGCGCGAGAACACGTCGTCGTAGCCGTAGTCGTTGCCGATCGCGGTCACGGCCGACGAGTTGGTGGTCAGTGCCACCGCGGGCAGGCCGGGCCGATCCACGAGGTAACGGCCGGAGAACTCGGCCGCCAAGTGTTGCGCGTCGGCCGCGCTACCGCCGTTGCCACAGAAGTACGCCGTACCGCCGTTCTCGAAACATCCCATGAGCAACTCGGCGGCCGCCGCCACCGCCGCGGCGTTCCGCTTCTCGAGCTGCGCGAGCGTGCGTGCCGTGTCCCGCAGCGCCGCGCGCGCCTGTCGTTCGAGCGGTCCCGCGTCCGTGCGACCCCTGCGTGTGGCCATGACCTCTTCCTCCCTAGCCCTTCACCGGCGCCGGTTGCGCGAGGTAGCGCGCGAGCGCGTCCCGCCAGTGTGGCAGCGCGTGACCCAGGACTTGCTGCAGCCGCGACGTGTCGAGCACCGAGTAAGCCGGTCGCCGGGCTGGACGCGCGAGCCCGGCGCTCGAGAGGCGCGATACCGTCACATTCGCGCCGGCGAGCGCGCAGATCTCGACCGCGAACTCGTGCCACGTGCACGAGCCCTCGTTCGTGGCATGGAACGTCCCCACGGCGCCCGTCTCCATGAACCGGACGAGCGCGCCCGCCAGGTCCCGCGTCCACGTGGGCGAGCCGTGCTGGTCATCCACGACCGCGAGCGGCCCGCCCGCCAGCGCGCGCGCACGGATCGTATCCACGAAGTTCTTGCCGCCATGCCCGTAGAGCCAGGCGGTGCGCACGATGGCGTGGCGTGGGTTCGCGGCCCGGACCGCGTGCTCTCCCGCGAGCTTGCTCCGGCCATAGGCCGAGAGCGGTCCGGTCGGGTCGTTCTCGCGCCGCGGCCTGGGGTCGTCGCCCGCGAACACGTAATCGGTGGACATCGAAAGTATCGCCGCCCCTGCCTCGGCCGCCGCCGCGGCGACAATGCCCGCACCCTCGCCGTTCACCTTCATGGCGTGGTCCTCGCGTGACTCGCAGACGTCCACGTCCGTGAACGCCGCGAGATGGCAGACCCAGTCCGGCTTGGCCTCGAGCGTGGCCGCACGCACGTCGTCCTTGCGCGTCACATCGAGGTCCGTGAGCGCCGTCGTCCGGTGTCCGGCATGCTGGAGCGCGGGCAGCACGGCATGTCCCAGCATGCCCGCCGCGCCGGTCACCAGGACGATCACGCCAGTTCCACCCGGCTCGAGTCGCCGAGCATCAGCCGATGGGCACTCGGGCGGGCGTCGCTCGCGGTGACGACCACGTCGCGCCCGATCAGGCTCGACTCGACGCGCCCGGTGATCGCGCGCAGTTCGGACCGGTCCATCACGATCGAGTGCTCGATCTCGCAACGCTCGATCTGGACACCGTCCGCGATGGCGCTGAATGGCCCGACGTACGCGTCCGTGATGCGCGCGCCGGCGCCGATCACGAGTGGCCCGCGCAGTCGCGAGCGCTCCACCTTCGTGCCCTTGCCGATTCGCACCGGGCCCTCGATCACCGTGGCCGCGTCCACGTCGCCCTCGATGTTCGTCTCCATGTCGGTGAGCACGATGCGATTCGCTTCGAGCAGGTCCTCGACGCGCCCGGTGTCCTTCCACCAGCCGTGGATGACGTGCGAGCGGACGTTGCGCCCGGTGCTGATCAGGTGCTGGATGGCGTCCGTGATCTCGAGCTCGCCGCGCGCCGAGGGCTTGATCGCGCGCACGGCGTCGAAGATCGATTTCGTGAACAGGTAGACGCCGACCAGCGCCAGGTCGCTCTTCGGCTGCTTCGGTTTCTCCTCGAGGCGCACGACGCGTTCGCCCTGGAGCTCGGCGACGCCGAACTCCCACGGCCGTGCGACTTTCGCCAGCAGGATCTGGGCCTCCGGCTTCTCGCGCTCGAACTCGCGCACGAACGGCACGATGCCGTCCTTGATCAGGTTGTCGCCCAGGTACATGACGAACGAGTCCCCCGCCATGAACGCCTCGGAGATCTTGACCGCGTGCGCGAGGCCGAGCGGCGCCTCCTGCTCGATGTACGTGACGTGGAGCCCGAACTGCGAGCCGTCGCCCACCGCGGCACGGATCTCGGCCTGCGAGTTGACGAGCGTCGTGACCAGCTCGCCCGTGCGATGGTCCGGCTGCAGCAGCTCGCGCGGGTCGCTCACGACGATGCCGACGTCGCGGATGCCGGCGGCCGCAATGGCCTCGAGGCCGTAGTTCAACACCGGCTTGTTCGCCACGGGCACGAGCTGCTTGGCCCGCGTGTGCGTGATGGGGCGGAGCCGCGTACCCCGGCCGCCCGCGAGGACGAGTGCCTTCAATGCTTGTTCCTCAGGTACACGAGAAAGCCCACGATGATGAACAGCGCCATGATCACCATGGCGGCGATCTGCCCCCAGGTCATGTCCGCGGCACCCGGGCGTGACGGTGAGCCGTCTGCTGCGTCGTCACGACAATGCTTCCGCGAGCAGCCGTCTCGCCTCGGCGAGTGCCAGGTCCAGCTTGTCGAGATCGCGGCCGCCGGCGAGGGCCAGGTGCGGCTTGCCGCCGCCCGAGCCGCCGGTGACCTTGGCGACGGCGCGCACGACGTCGTCGGCGCGCAACTTCTTCTCGGCGACCAGGTCGTCGGTGACCGCCGCCAGGAACGTGAGCTTGCCGTCCGCCTCGAGCGCCAGCACCGCCGCACCACGCCCCAGCGCGCCGCGCAGCTTGTCGGCCGCGTCGCGCACCGCGTTCGTGTCGCCGCCGGAGCGCAACTTCGCCACCAGCCAGCGTCCGCCGGGCGCGGTCGTGGCCTCGCCGGCGAGTTGCGCGAACTCGGCCTCGAGTCCCTGCTTGCTCGCTTGCGACGCGGCTTTGCGCAGCGAGGCGAGTTCGTCCTTGAGCCGCTGCACCGTCTCGAGCAGCCGGCCGGGCGGCGCCTGCAGCGCCTGAGAGACCTCCGCCAGCGTCTCGCCCGCGTTCATAAGATGGGCACGCGCCGCCGGGCCGCACAGCGCCTCGATGCGCCGCACGCCGGACGCCACTGTGGTCTCCTCGGTGAGCACGAACACGCCGATGTCGCCCGTGCGCCGCACGTGCGTCCCGCCGCACAGCTCGAGCGACGGCGCGATGCCGGCGTCGGACACGCCATCCACGGTGACCACGCGCACGCGCTCGCCGTACTTCTCGCCGAACAGCGCCATGGCGCCCTTCGCCTTGGCCTCGGCGAGCGGTAGCTCGGCCCAGCTCACGTCCACGTTGGCGAGGATCCAGTCGTTCACGCGCTGTTCGATGGTGGCGGACTGCGAAGCGCTCGGGGACTCGAAGTGCGAATAGTCGAAGCGCAGCCGGTCGGGCGCCACGAGCGAGCCAGCCTGGTGCACATGCTCGCCGAGCACGCTGCGAAGTGCCGAGTGCAGGAGATGCGTGGCGGTGTGGTGGCGCTGCGTCGAAGCGCGCGCGACCGTGTCCACGCGCACATTTGCGTGCCCCGCGCCGCCTTCCTTGAGCAGAACCTCGCGCGTGCCCGCGATGAGTCGGACGCGGTGCACGATGCGGTCGTGCTCGCGATGGACGTGCACCAGGCTCGCGCGCGCGTTGCCAGCCGTCACCTCGCCGGTGTCCGCCACCTGGCCGCCGGACTCCGCGTAGCAGGGCGTACGGTCGAGCACCAGCTCGAGCTCGTCACCCGCCTCGCGCCACGCGACGACCTTTGCGCCGTCGAGCGACGTCGTGTCGTAGCCCACGAACGTCGAGTCCGGGCCGGTGGAGAGTGACGTCCACGGCCGCTTCTCGCCGGCCGCGTCGCCCTTGAACCGGCTCGCGGCGCGGGCGCGCGCGCGCTGCTGGTCCATCTCGCGCTCGAAGCCGTCCACGTCCACGACGCCGCCTTGCTCGCTCACCATCTCCGACGTGAGTTCGACCGGGAATCCGTACGTGTCGTGCAGCTCGAACGCCTGGGCGCCGGTCACGAACACCGTGGGTGCGTTCGGCGCTTCACCCTCGGACCGCGGTGCGGCGAACGGCGGCTTCTTGCCCCGGTTCTCGCGCAGCACGCTCACGAGCCTCGCCCACCCCGCTTCGTAGGTCTGCCCGAAACCCGTCTCCTCCTGCTCCAGCAGCCGCACGATGCGATCGCGATGTGTCTCGAGCTCTCGGTAGTGCCCGCCGAACTGGTCGATGGCGCGCGCGGCGACCTCGGCCAGGAACGTGCCGTGGAGCGCCAGGCCCTGCTGCGAACGTCCGCGCGTGACCGCGCGGCGGAGCAACCGGCGCAACACGTAGCCCGCGCCCTCGTTCCCCGGGAGCGCGCCCTCCGACACCGCGAACGCCAGCGCGCGCGCATGGTCCGCGATGATGCGCGCGTCGCGCGTCGCCGCCTGGCGATTCGCGGGAGTGAGCTTCGCCTTCGCCAGCACCGTCTCGACGAGCGGCGCGAACAGGTCGGTCTCGAAGATCGTGTTCTTCCCCTGGAGGATGAGCGCCAGCCGCTCGATGCCCATGCCGGTGTCGATGCCGGGATTGGGCAGCGGCACGAGCGTGCCGTCCAGCTGCGCGTCGAACTGCGGGAACACGAGGTTCCAGAACTCCATGTAGCGATCGCCCGCGTCGCCCGGCACCTCGCCCCAGAACACGTCCTTGGGCAGGTAGTCGGGGCGCTTCTCGCCCAGGTCGAAGTAGATCTCGCTGCACGGGCCGCACGCGCCCGCGCCGCCGGCGGGGCCCCAGAAGTTGTCCTTCCGCCCCAGCGCCACGATGTGGTTCGCGGGCAGGCCGAGCTTCTTCCACAGCGCGGCCGCCTCGTCGTCACGCGGCAGCTTGCCCTCACCCTCGAAGATCGAGGCGTACACCCGCGACTTGGGGAGCCCGAGGACCTCGGTCATGAACTCCCACGCGAACGCGATCGCCTCTTCCTTGAAGTAGGCGCCCTTCGTGCGCGGGCCGAACGAGAAATTGCCGAGCATCTCGAAGAACGTGTCGTGTCGCGGCGTCAGGCCGACGTTGTCGAGGTCGGTGAGCCGCAGACACTTCTGCACCGAGGTCGCGCGCGTGTAGGGCACGTCGCCGGTGGCCGAGTAGTACGGTTTGAACTGCACCATGCCGGCGGTGGTGAACATGAGCGTCGAGTCGCCGTGCGGAACCAGCGGCGACGACGGCACTTCCGTGTGGCTGTGCCGGACGAAGAAATCGAGGAAGGCGCGGCGCAGTTCGGCGCCGGTCCTGAGCGTACGCGTCGGGGACATCCGGTCTCCGAGATGGGTTCACGCCGCCCACCCGCGCATGAACCGCGGCTGTCGGGCCGGCACTGGGTGCGAACCGCCGAAAGATAGCGGAAAGGCCCGCGCCCCGTCAGGCGCCGTGGCCGCGCGGATTCCGCGCGCGGGACCGCGAGTGATCAGGCGTCCGCGCCGCTCTCGAGCGGTTCTTTCAACTCCAGAGCGCGCCGGATGGTGTCGCTGTCGTAGCCATGCCGCGCGAGCAGCGCGTAGAGCCGCTGGCGCTGCACGCGCGTGTCGAGCCGGGCGTAACGCCGGCGTGCCTGCGCCACGAGCTTCGCCGCGCTCGCCACCTCGTCGGGCGCACTGCCGCGCTCGGTGAGCAGCTCGCGGGCGCGAACAATGTCGGCGTCGGCGATGCCCTTGCCGCGCAGTTCCTGGTGCAGGCGCCTCCAGCCCGAGGGTCGCCGGCCCCAGCGCCCCGCTAGCCAGGCGCGTGCGTACTCGACGTCGTCCACGAGTCCCACGCCGGCGAGCCGATCGAGCACGTCGGCGATCGTGGCCGGAGCGAACTCCTTATCCTTGAGGCGCCGCTCGAGATCCAAGCGCGTGCGGCGCGTGCGCTCGATCAATCGCAGCGCGGCCTCTCGGCAGGTGTCAGGATCATCGTGCGTGTTGTCCAAGCTCACCTCACACGCTCACCTCACGGAGGCGAAGCCCATTCGTGCTCGCGAGAGCCGGGCGGAGCGGCTCGCGCCGCCCCGTCCGGTCCATCGCGTTACTTACGCCGCTCGGCCATCGAGGCTGCGGGCGCAGCCTTCGCCGGGATCACACCCGTCGCTCCTGGCGTGCGTGCCGGCTCAGGCGCTGCACCGTTCGTGGCGGGTGTGCCCGTCGCAGGAGCCTTGAGCCCGAGCAGCGGCAGCACCTTCGCCTCGATCTTGGCGCGGATGTCAGCGTGCTCCTTGAGGAACAGCCGCGTGTTCTCGCGTCCCTGGCCCAGGCGCTCGTCGCCGAAGCTGAACCACGTGCCGGCCTTGGTGAGTACCCCCTTGTCCACCGCGAAGTCGATCAACTCGCCCTCGCGCGAGATGCCCTGGTTGTAGAGGATGTCGAACTCGGCCTCGCGGAACGGTGCGGCGACCTTGTTCTTCACCACCTTCACCTTGGTGCGATTGCCCACGGCCGTCTCGCCTTCCTTCAGCGTCTGGATGCGGCGGATGTCGAGGCGCACCGAGGCGTAGAACTTGAGCGCGCGGCCGCCGGCGGTGGTTTCGGGCGATCCAAACATGACCCCGATCTGCATGCGGATCTGGTTGATGAAGATGACGCATGTGTTGCTCTTGCTGATGGACCCGGTGAGCTTGCGGAGCGCCTGCGACATGAGCCTGGCCTGAAGACCCACGTGCGAGTCGCCCATCTCGCCCTCGATCTCGGCGCGCGGCACGAGTGCGGCCACCGAGTCGATGACCACGATGTCCACCGCGGCCGAGCGCACCAGCGTGTCGGCGATCTCGAGTGCCTCTTCGCCGGTGTCGGGCTGGGCGACGTGCAGGTTGGCGATGTCCACGCCCAGCTTGGCGGCGTAGCCCGAGTCGAGCGCGTGCTCGGCGTCGATGAACACCGCGTTGCCGCCCAGCTTCTGGGCGTTGGCGATGATGGTGAGCGCGAGCGTCGTCTTGCCGCTCGATTCGGGGCCGTAGATCTCGATGATGCGCCCGCGCGGCACACCGCCCACGCCGAGCGCGATGTCGAGGCCGAGCGAGCCCGTGGAGATGGTCTCGATCTCGGGGGCGGCGTTGCCCTCGCCGAGCTTCATGATGGCGCCCTTGCCGAACTGCTTCTCGATCTGCTGCAGGGCCAAGTCGAGCGCCTTCGACCGTTCCTTGGCGTTGGGCGGCGGGGTGACGTTCATGTCTGCGTCTCCTTCGCAGGGGCTGCGTCTCGAGTGCGGGGATTCGGGCGGCGGCGAGGTGACGAAAGGCTCCCCACGGCGGGCCGCCCTCTCAGGGATATCCGCATACTACACATTTGGGCAGTAGCTAGGAAGGGGTATTTTTTCGGGCCTGCCCGCCAATAATGGCAAGAGTTTACAGCGCTTTCCGAGCCATGGCCACTCCCCGAGGAGACCCGTTGAAGGCTGGGAGCCCAGTAGACTTGGCCCGGGTGCGGCGACTGCAGCTAGTTCAGACACACCGCGCGGGCGGTGGCCTGAAGTCCGGCCTGCGTGAGCCTCACCATGTAGATCCCGGGCACCAGCCGATCCGCAGCGCCGAGTTGCAGCGTGTGCTGACCGGGACTCTCGCCCGCGAACTTCACGCCGTGGACGAGCCGCCCCGCGAGATCGAACACCTCGAGGCTCGCGGGCGTGCACTCGGGTATCGAGTACGTGACCACGAGCTCCCCGCTCGTGAACGGATTCGCTCGGATGCTGAGGCTCAAGCCGAGCGCGGCTCCCGACCGCGGCGCGTTCGCGCCGCCGTCCTTGCTCGGATCCGGCGCGTCCGACAGCGGGATGGACAACAGGAATACAGCGTCCTGCGACGGAATGACCTGGAAGCGCTCGGTCCGTCCGTTGTTGGTCGTCCGATCGCGGAATCCATTGATCCGCCGCCAGGAGTATCCGTGCAGGTCCACGGTCAGCGCGCTCGACGACGTGTTCACGAGCACGACGCCGTTCTGAAAGTTCCGCCGCCACGCGCCCTCGCTGGTCAGGTAGGCGGGGGCGGCCGGCTCCCCGAGCCAGCCGACGTAGCGGCCGGTGGTGTCGGCAT
Organism: Candidatus Eiseniibacteriota bacterium; assembly: GCA_023249815.1. Lineage (GTDB taxonomy): Bacteria > Eisenbacteria > RBG-16-71-46 > RBG-16-71-46 > RBG-16-71-46 > JAIOPA01. The sequence continues at coordinate 1,732 of JAHFBX010000025.1, read as the reverse complement.
CGCCCCCCGGGTAGGGCGTGACGGCGTACTCGTCGAACCACCATTCGAGGTAGGTGGGCACGGTCGTGAGATCGCGGTCGCTACTCATGGATGCCCGCGCGCGTCCGAGCGATGCGATACCGAGCGTGTAGCGGGCCACGCGGCAGTAGGTGCTGGAATAGGGACCCGACCAGCCCCCTTCCGATTTCAGCCAGTCGAAGTCACGCATCGAGGCCCGCACCCATTGCACCGCCGCCGAGCCGGAGATGAGCGTGCCAAGGCCCTCCCGCATCCAACCGTCGAGGCCCATCGTGCTCGACGACGTGCCATTCCCGATGACCACTTGGGCGACGGCGCTCGCCGTGCGGACCCGCTGCACGATCCGGAGACAGTTGACGGCCCTCGCCGAGTCCATCGCGGCCAGTGACGCGAAGCCCGCGCGGGCGACGTCGATCCGGCGCCCCCCGGTACCGTCGGTCCAACCGACGCTCGAGGAGAGCTGGTCCATGAACAGCCCGTCGAAGATCCGCGACGAGACGACCGTGGCGTAGAGGCCGGCCAGCGTGTCGGCCACCGCCCGCTTCCCCAGGTTCACCCGAAAGCCATTCACCCAGACGGCGCCATCTCTTCCATAGAGCCAGCCATTCGTAGCGGTCAGCGCCCGGTGAACGAGAGCCGGGTAACTCTGGTCGCTCGGCAGCGGCACAAAGCTGGGATCCAGCCAGAAATCCGCTGGCGTGACGTAGCCCAAGATCTTCATGGTTGGGTTGAACTGACGCAGCGCGAGCGCGATGTCGGGGCGAGACGGCCACACCGGGCACACGTCCAACGTGACGAGCGGGTGCCGTGCGAGCCGGCGGGCCGTGAGTGGGTCCACCGGTCCACCCGCCACCTTGACCAGCGGGTAGCCGCTCGAGCGCAGCGCTGCGTAGGACGCCACCTTCGGGAATGGCTCCGCCGCTGCAGCGCCGGCGGCGAGCAGCAACATGGTCGCGAGCCTCATCACGAGCGTGCACGCGGTCGTATCGAGCGGACCACGGCCCGCGAATGAACCCGGCCAGCGTTTCCGAGGCCCCATTCGCTCGATGATCTGCCGCTCCACGGTGTCAGGCGCTGTCATCCAGTGGCGACGCAGGACTCGAGGTTCCTCGGGGGCAATCGTTGCCGCGCCCAAGGCGGACGGTGCAGGTTCGCTCGCCGCACCGCACGCGATGAACTCATGACCAGGGGGGCGAGAGACTACTTCGGCCGCGACTCCCGGCGCCAGCGAGATTCAGCCAGCGAGTGTCGCCTCGGTGACGATCTCGTAGCGCGACCCTCCGGCCGCGAGGACGCTCTTAACGAGTTGCAGCCGCTCCACCTGGAAACGCACTTCCACCGTCGGCGCGTCCAGAAGCCTCGCGGTCCAGTCCCCGGGTGCCCTGACACGGCCCACCGTGAGATGCGGCTCGAAGAGCTCATCGGCGGACTCGAACCCGTGCCGCGCCAGCGCCTCGTCGAGCGCCCTGGCGAGGAGCCGCATGGGTTCGGCGCCCTGGAGCATGCCGATCCACAGCACGCGCGCGCGCTTGGCGCTAGGGAACGCGCCGAAACCACCGAGCGTGGCGCCGAAGCGGGGTCGCTGGCTCGCCGCTTCGCGCATCGCCTTGCCGGCGCGCGCCGCCGCAACTTCATCTTGCTCGCCCAGGAAGCGCATCGTGTAGTGCAGGTTGTCGCGCTTCACCCACGCCACGGCATCGTGGCCCACGCGCAG
>JAHFBX010000244.1 GCA_023249815.1 Candidatus Eiseniibacteriota bacterium | reverse complement strand
CGAGAAGGGCTGACGCGCGCCGTGACGAACGCCGAACTCGCCCGCGCGCTCGCGCGCATGAGCACGATGCTCGAGATCGACGGCGCGAACGTGTTCCGGGTGCGCGCCTACAAGGAGGGCGCGCGCGTCGTGGAGAACCACGGCGAGTCGATCGCGGCGCTCGTGGACCCAGCCGGCGCGCTCGAAGCGCTGCCCGGGATCGGCAAGGGCATCGCGCAACACATTAGGGACCTTGTCGGCACCGGGCACACCGAGCTCATGGACGACATGCTCGCCAAGTACCCGGACGAGGTGGTGGGCTTCACCGAGCTTCAAGGTTTGGGCCCCAAGCGCGTGAAGACGCTGTTCGATACGCTCGGCATCCGCACGCGCGACGCGCTGGCGAAGGCTGCCGAGGCGGGGAAGCTGCGCGACTTGCCGGGCTTTGGCGAGAAGGTGGAGCAGAACATCGTGAAGGCGCTCGCCACCGCGTCGCAGTGGTCGGGGCGCATGCTGCTCGCCGAGGCCTGGCCGCACGCGCAAGCGCTCGCCGAACGCATCCGCGCGCTGCCGGGCGTCAACCAGGTCGAGCTCGCGGGCTCGTTCCGGCGCCGCCGCGAGACCGTCGGCGACCTCGACCTGCTCGTCACGGGCGGTGACGCGGCACAGGTGATGAAGGCGTTCACGAAGCACGCCTCGGTCGCCGACGTGTTGGGCCACGGCGACACCAAGTCGAGCGTGCGGCTCACGGCGGGGCTGCAGGCCGACCTGCGGCTCGTGCCCGAAGACAGCTTCGGCGCCGCACTCCTCTACTTCACGGGCTCCAAGCAGCACAACATCGAGTTACGCAAGCTCGCGATCGAGAAGGGCATGAGCTTGAACGAGTACGGGCTCACGAAGGGCGAGCGCACGGTGGCCGCGCGCACCGAGGCCGACGTGTACAAGGCGCTCGGCTTGGCGTGGATCCCACCCGAGCTGCGCGAGATGCGCGGCGAGCTGGAACTCGCCCGGCACGGCCGGCTTCCCAGGCTCCTCGAGCTCGACGATCTGCGCGCCGACCTGCACATGCACACGACTCGCAGCGACGGCCGCGATTCGATCGACGGGATGGTCGATGCCGCGATCGCGCACGGCTACGAGTACATGGCCATCACCGAGCACAGCAAGGCGCTCGCCATGGCCAACGGATTCGACGCGGCGCGCGTACGGAAGTCGGTGGGCGAGATCGAGGCTGCTCGCAAGCGCCACCCCGGCATCCACATCCTGCACGGGCTCGAAGTGGACATCCTCGCCGAGGGCGAGCTGGACCTGGACGACGACACGCTGGCGCTTCTCGACTGGGTGATCGTGTCCATCCACTCGCGCTTCGAGCAGCGCCCCGACGTGGCCACGGCGCGCGCGCTCAAGGCCGTCTCCCACCCCGCCGTACACGCGTTCGGGCATCCCACGGGCAGGCTCATCGGCTCACGCGAGCCGGTGGCGTTCGACGTGGAGCGCGTGGCAGCGGCGGCCGCGGCCCGCGGTGTGGCCATGGAGATCAACGCCTCGCCCGACCGCCTGGACCTCTCGGACGTGAACGGCCGGCTGGCGCTCGAGAAGGGTTGCCGGTTCGTGATCGACACGGACGCGCACGCAGTCGGTCAATTGGACAATCTGCAGTTCGGGGTGTTCCAGGCGCGGCGGGCCGGCCTCACGCAGGCCGACGTCTGGAACACGCGCTCGTTCAGCGAGTTCGACGGCTGGCGGCGCGGACGGCGGCAACATGGCGCGGGCTCCAGCGAGGCGCACGTGCCAAGCGCCGCGCAGCCCACATCAAGGTCCGTGAAGCCCGCCGCGAAGCTTGCGACCAGGCCGGCCGTGAAGCCGCGGACAAAGCTCACGAAGCCCTCCCGGCCCACGGCTCGCCCCCGCAAGAAAGGCTGAGCACGCCGCGTTTTTGACGTTCGCCGGGCGCACCGGGCTGCTAGGCTCCGCGAGTCGCGAGTCCACCGATACCAAGCTGAAGCGTCGGAGGCTGCCATGGTCCCCCGCACCCGTGCACTGCTCGCCGCCGTCCTCCTGACATCCGCTTTCGCAGCGCCCGCCACCGCCGCCGTGCCCGCACCGCCGCCGATCTCGACGGTGCCGTCCTGCTTCGCGACCTGTCCGATGGGCGACATGCACATCGTCGTCATCGTGCGCGACCTCGCGAGCAATCCGATCTTCGACGCTTTGGTCGTCCTGGACTTCTCGGGATGCCCGGACGCCTACGTGTGCACGGTCCCCGGCGGGGACCCGTACATCTACGACCCGGCTGCTCGCACGATCCGCATGACGACCGACGCGTCCGGCAGGGTGGACTTCCCGCTGCGCGTGGGCGGCGGCTGCGGGCCGGGCGGCGTCAAGATCTACGCGAATGGCGTGCTCTTTCAGTCCTACGCGCTCGCGTCACCGGACCAGACCGGGAACGGCATGGTGGTGTGCTTCGCCATCGACACGGACTGCGATGTCTTTGCGAGCAAGCTGGGCACTGCGGATCCGACCGCCGATTTCGACTGCGATGGCGATGTGGACCTCGATGACCAGCTCACGATGCACCTGCACGGTTCGCATTCATGCCATGGCATCGTGGACCCGGCGAAGCGCAGCGACTGGGGCCGGGTGAAGGCGTTCTACCGTTGACCCTCGCGCGGGCCGGGTCTCCCCACAGCCCGAGTCCGTCGCGGGGCCAGCGCGGGGCCGATGGCGATCGCCACCGGCCTCGTCGTTTCGCGGTGCGTGACGCGCGTCAGCCGAGCTTCTCGGCCACGCTCTTGGCCTGCAGGAACAACAGCAGGTAGTCGCGCCCGCCCGCCTTGCTGTCGGTGCCGCTCATGTTGAAGCCGCCGAACGGATGGCAGCCCACCATGGCGCCCGTGCACTTGCGGTTCAGGTACAGGTTGCCCACGAAGAACTCGTCGCGCGCGCGCTGTAGCTTGGCGGCGTTCTTCGTGTACACCGCGCCCGTCAGCCCGAACTCTGTGTCATTCGCGATGCGCAGCGCGTCGTCGTAGTCGCGCGCGCGCACGATCGCGAGCACCGGTCCGAAGATCTCCTCCTGCGCGATGCGCGCCGTGGCCGGCACGTCGTCGAACACCGTGGGCTGCACGTACCAGCCCGCCTCGCCCGGCACGCGGGCGCCGCCCAGCAGGAGCTTGCCCTCCTGCTTCCCCACCTCGATGTACTTGAGGATGCCGTTCATGGCGCGCTCGCTCGCCACCGGCCCGATGGTCGTGCCGTATTGCGCCGGGTCGCCCTGCTTCACGAACTGCGCGATGGCGGGCATGAGCCGGGCGACGAACGCGTCGTGCACGGAGTCCACGACGATGGCGCGCGAACATGCCGAGCACTTCTGGCCGCCAAAGCCGAACGCGCTCTGCGCCACGCCGAGTGCTGCGGCGTCCAGGTCGGCCTCGTCGTCCACGACGATGCCGTCCTTGCCGCCCATCTCGGCCACGACGCGCTTCAACCACTTCTGCCCCGGCTGCACCTCGGCCGCGAGCTTGTTGATGCCGATGCCCACGTCCTTGGAGCCGGTGAACGACACGAACCGCGTCTTGGGGTGGCGCACGATCTGGTCGCCCACCACGCTGCCGTCGCCGGTGACGAAGTTCAGGACGCCGGCCGGGAGCCCGACCTCCTCCATGAGCGCCACGAACTGCCACGCGATGCCGGGCGTGTCGCTGGCCGGCTTCAACACCACCGTGTTGCCGGTGACGATCGCGGCCGTGGCCATGCCGACACAGATCGCGAGCGGGAAGTTCCACGGCGGGATCACCGCGCCGACGCCGAGCGACAGGTACACCATCGTGTCCTTCTCGCCCGGCAGCTGCGTGAGCGGCGGCGGATTGTCGTAGCGCAGCATCTCGCGCGCGTAGTACTCCATGAAGTCGATGGCCTCGGCGGTGTCGGCGTCGGCTTCATTCCAGCTCTTGCCGATCTCGAGCGTCATCCAGGCCGAGAAGTGGTGGCGCCGCGCCTTCATGCGCTTGGCCGCCTCCACGAGATACGCGGCGCGCTCGTCCGCGGGCACGCGCGACCACGTCTTGAACGTCTCCGCGGCCGCCTCCACCGCCTGCGACGCCTGCTCCTTCGTGCCCGACTGGAACCGCCCAAGCACTTCGGCCGGGCGCGATGGGTTCGTGCTGTCGAACGTCTTGGAGCCCTTCAACCGCTGCCCGCCGATCAGCAGCGGGTACTCGGTTCCGAGCGTGGCGCGCACGTCGGCCAGCGCCTTCTCGTACGCGGCGCGGGCCTCGGGCTTGGAGTAGTCCACATACGTGGTGGGCGAGTACGACGGCAGCGAACCCGTCGCCACCGGCGCGATGCGCCCGGAGATGGTGCTGCTCATGAGGTGCCTCCGGCGAGTGGCCGCGAGGGAAGGATCGCCTCGCGACGCGTTGGGTCAGAGGGGAAACTTCGAGCGACCGCAGTGTAGCGCAGCGCTCACGCTACCGCAGGAACGGGATCCTCACCGACGCGCGGCGTCCGCCACTCTCGACGAACGCCAGGTACATGCCGGGCCGGGCGCGCGCGCCATCCTCGGTCGTCCCATCCCACGTCAGCAGGACCGAGCTCCCCGGCTGAGCGTCCAGCGTGCCACCCTGCCAGAGCGTTCGCACGGGCCTGCCCGCCGAGTCCACGATGCGCACGCGCACGTTCGCGTCGGCCACGACGCGCAGTTCCGCCACGCCGATGGCGGGCGATCGCGTGAGCTTGAGCGAGAGCCTCGCGCCCGGCGGCGTGCTGACCCGCCCGGGCCCCCGAATCCGGCCCAGGGAGCCCGTGCTCGGGTTGAAGTTCACGCCTTGGCGGCAGAACCACAACGAACCATCGGCACCGAGCCGCCAGTCGCTCACCTCGTCGAAGCCCGTCCCCCACGCGGCTGGGTCCGGCTGGCCGGGAATGGGGTCCGCGAGCGACCACAGCCCGCCCGTCTGCTTGATGCGGCGCAGCACACCCGAATAGTAGTCGTTCGCGAACAGGTCGCCGTCGTGATCCGCCGGCCAGTTGAACACGCCGCCCGTGTGCGGGCGGTAGAAACCCGCCGAGATGATCGCGGCGCCGTTCTGTTGCGTGCGGTCGTAGTCGTAGACCGGTTCCACGAGTCCGGCCGGCGGCGTTCCGCACGAGCTGCCCGGGCCATCCACCGTGCCCTCGCGGAACGGCCAGCCGAAGTTGGCGCCCAGTGGCGGCGGGGCCGCGGTCGCGGCGGGGCCTGCGACGAACACGATCGGAACCACGAGCAGGTCGAGCTCCTCGCGCAGCGTTGCGCCCACGTCACCGATCGCGAGCGTTCCCATCAGCGGGTCGACCTGGAAGCGGAAT